>NZ_JBHJWQ010000035.1:0-57994 GCF_042266885.1 Streptomyces sp. NPDC056061
GGGGGGGGGGGGGGCCCCCCCCCGGGGGGGGGCCCCCGCCCCTCCCCTCCCGGCCGTTCGGGCCTCCCGCCGGTTCGGCCCGTCCTCGGCTCAGCGCAGTCCGCGCAGCCTGCGCCACGGGGTGAAGGTGAACACGGCGCCGCCCAGCAGGATCGCCGTCCCCGCGACCAGGCCGAGTGCGCGCAGGGTGCCGTGGTCCTCGGCCCCGGTGGCCGCCAGTCCGCCGCCGGAGCCCCCGCCGCCGGCCGCCGTGCCGGTGGAACCCGCGGCCCCGGAGGAGCCCGAGCCGGTGGAGCCGGAGACGCCGCCCTCCTGGGCGGTGGTGTCGAGTTGCAGTGACGGGGTCACCGTTCCCTTGGTCGTGCACGGGATGCTGATCTTCGAGGTGCCCAGGGTGACGTCGATGGTCAGGGTGCCGGGGCTGAGCGAGGCCCTGCCGGAGGCGCCCGGCTTGTACGTCCCGGTCATGTCGGCGAGGTCGACCGGTTTGCCCTGCTCCAGCGGTTCGGCGTTGGCGGGGCCGGTGACCTTCACCGATCCCTTGTCGGCGCCGCCGACGACGACGTCCATGGACGGTTTGAGCGCTCCCGCGGGCAGCGCGGCCGGGCTGTCCATCACGCCCTTGGCGGTCCTGACCGTGAGCGCGTAGCTCCCGCCGTTCTTCTTGGCGTCGATGGTCACCTTCGAGGAGATGGCGGCGGGGCCGGGAGAGGTGCAGGCGAACTGGACGGCCACCTCCTTGCCGGGGAAGTCGGTCTGTCCGTCGCCGCCCCCGGAGCCCGAGGTGGTTCCGCCGCCGTCACCGCCACCCGTGCCGGTGGAACCGGTGGAGCCGCCCGTGCCGGTGGAGCCCGCGGAGGTGGTGCCCGCGGAGGTGGTGCCGCCCGCCGCGGTGGAACCGCTGGACGTTCCGCTGGACGTGCCGCTCGTCGTCCCGCTGGACGTGCCCCCGGCGGTGGTGCCCGAGCCGCTGTCCGTGACCTTGATGGTCGCGCCCGGTTGCACCGTCTCCTCGGGGGTGCACTTGGTGTCCGTGGAGAGCGGCTTGGAGACGTTGATGTCGTACGCGTCCGGCGTCAGCGTGATCTCACCGGCCTTCTCCAGCTTCAGCGTGCCCTTCATGTCGGGCAGCACCATGGCGCTGTTCTTCGGGATCGGCGGATTCTGCCGCGGCCCCTCCATCGTCAGGGTGCCGGTGGCGGCGCCGCCCACCTTGATCGTTCCGGTCGGCTTGACCGTGTCCTTGTCCAGATCGAGGATGTCGGGGTTCTTCGACGCGGCCTGGACCGTCTTCCACACCACCTCGACGGTGTCCCCGACCTCGGCCTCGGCAGGCGCCGTCAGTTGCACCACGGTGGTGCCCTGCACCGGCGGCAGTCCGGAGATGGGCGGGGGCAGGCACTTGGTCTGGTACGAGATGTCGGCGGCCCGCGCCGGTCCCGCGGCCAGCAGTATGCCCGCGCCACCGAGCATCATCGCGACTCCCGCCGCGACCGTTCTCCGTTGCGTACTCACGAATGTCCCTTCGTCGTCGGCCTGTTCCCTGACGGTGCGGAATTCGGTGCGGCATCCGGTGTGAACCACGGCAGAGCGGCCGCGGTCGCCGGTGCTGTCGACGGGTCCCGGTCGGCCGTGGGCGCGCGGCGCGGGCCGCTGTGCGGCCGGGCCGGGCGGCGGCGCCGGGCGCGGGTCGGGGCGTGCGCGGGGCGCGGCCGCACCCTGTCGACGACGGCCATGCCGATCCGGAACACGGCGGCCGGCACGACGAGGCACAGCAGGATCCAGAAGAGGGTGACGCCCCAGGGACGGCCGACCCCCCACGGCTGTTCGGCCAGCACCTTGTCGCCGTACTTCAGCGAGACCTGGTAGTCGCCGTGGGCGCCCGCCGTCAGTTCGACCGGCAGTTCGACCCGCGCCTTGCCGCCGGGGGCGATGGTGCCGCGCCACTGCCGCTCCTCCCATTGCGGGGCGAACACGCCGTGCGCGGTGCCGACCCGGAAGACCGGGTCCCGTACGGGGGAGGTGCCGAGATTGCCGACGGTGACGACCAGGCGCCGGGCGGGCGGTGCGCCGAACCAGGTGAGGATTCCGCTCCCGCCCTCCAGCCGGGTGGCCGCCAGCACCGCGAGCCTGCCGCCGCCGGTGTTCTCCGGCAGCGCGGCGACCGGGTGTCCGGCCACGACGAACACGGCGTCGGCGGTGGCCTGTTCCCCGGTCACGGTCGCGACGTGCACCACGCAGGGGCAGGGCACCGGCGGCTCGGCGACCGGGAGTTCCTTGGCGAAGCCGCCGTCGGTGCCGGTGGTGACGGCGCGACCGTCGGCGTTGGCGCACGAGTTGGTGCCGCCGATCACCCCGCGGTCCGGGGTGGACCGGCCGCAGATCAGCATCATCAGCAACGTACCGGGACGCCATCCGGTGCCCTTGACGATGATCTCGCCGCCCTTGCCCGCCTGCCGCTCGGAGACGGTGACCGCGGGTTTCGCGTCCGCGCCGCTCGCCCGGACCGCGTGTCCGGCGGTCGCGTGTCCGACGGCCGGGCCGGTGACTGCGGCGTGGGCGGCAACCGACCCGACGGCTGCCAGGGAGCACGTCAGCAGCACGGGGAGCAGCGCCCGGAGCGGCACGGCGGCCCACCGGTTCCGGCCACCGCCGCGGTGACCGCCTCCTTGCCGGTCGCCGCCGCGCCGATCGGCCCTGCGGCGACCGCCCCGCCCGGATGCCGCCGGTCCGGCCCGTCCCGTCATGATTCCCCTCCCGCCTTCACCAAGTGCCGTGTGTCGGAGCCCTGTCGGTCTCCGGGCGCCCGGCCGGGCGCCGCCCCGTCGACGTGTGCCGACGGCCCGCTCCCACGGGCCGGCCGGCCGCGTGCCCGGCGGCGCCGGTACCCGGACGCCCCCGCGACCGCGGTGGCCAGGAGCAGCAGCGCCCCGCCGGTCACCGGAACCCATGGGACGAAGACCGCACGCGCCGTCGCCTCGCCGTGCGCACCGCCCGCCGCCGTGACGCGCAGCCGTACCGTCGCCGCGTCGAGGGCCGGAACCTCCCGCCACGGTTCGGTGAGCCGGACGCGCTGTCCGGGCCCGAGTTCCACCGGCAGGGCGCGGGACCCGCGTTGCAGCAGCGTCCCGAACACCCCGTCGGCCTCGACGGCGAGCCGCGGGGCCAGAACCGTGTTGCCGCGGTTGACCAGCGCGTAGTGGATGGTCCGCCCGGACACGGTGACGTCCTCGACGGTGAGCGCCGCCAGCGTCGGCCCGCCGACCCGCAGTCGTACCCGTACGTCCACCGCGTGGTCGCCGCCGCGTACGACGATCGCCGCCGAACGGTCGCCGGGGGGTGTGCCCACCGGCACCGTGACGGAGAACGGCACCTCGGCGCGGGTGCGGGGCGGCACGGTGAGTTCCGGCACGGCGGTCCGCAGCCAGGCCCCGGTTCCGGCGGCGGCCCTGCCCGTGCGCACCGCGGGGCCGTTCTCCTCCGGGTCCGGCGCATCGGTGGCGCGCAGCCCCACCGTCACCGGTTCCGTACCGGGGTTGGTGACGGAGAGCCGGTCCTGGAGGACGGCGCCGGGCGGCCCCTCCAGGTAGAAGGACGGCCTGCCGACGCCCTCCCCGGCACCGCCCGTCGCGGGCCCTGCCGTCCACCCGGCGGAAGTCCGGTGCGGTGCCGGCGAGGGCTTCGGCGTCCGGGCGACGGCCGCATCCACCGGAGTCATGGCGAGGGCCAACAGCAGTACGACGAGGGCGAGTCGGGCCTGGTGGCCGGTCGACGACGGCATGGGCGGCTCCCTGGTACGTGGCGACGGCTGGCTCACGGGGCCCTGTCCGGGCCGGGATTCGCGCCCTACCGGCCGGCGGCCCCCTGACCGCGCCGGGTGAGCCAGAGCACCCCCGCGGCACCGGTCAGCAGCACCGTGCCGCCGAGCATGCCGAGCGCCATGGCCGAATCGAGCGGCCCGGTCCTCGGCAACTGGCCGCCGGTGTCCGGAGCGCTCTGCCCGCCGTTCGAGCCGCCCTGCGCGCCGCCGACCGCCGAGACGTCGAGCCGCAGCGAGGGGCCGGGCTTGCCGGAAGGGGTGCAGGTGGTGGTGGTACCGAGTGCCTTGATGGTGAGCACACCGGCGGTGAAGTCGACCTTGCCGCTCTTCCTCGGGGTGTACGTACCCGTCAGGTCACCGATCTTGATGGGGGTGTTGGCCGGTATGGCGGTCGCGTTCGGCGGGCCGGAGACCTGGACCTTTCCCTGGTCCGCACCGCTCACCTCGATCACCGCGCTGGGGCTCATCGCCCCCTTGCCGAGTTCGACCGGGCTGGACGAGACCCCCTTCCGGAAGGACATCGTGAGCGTGTAGCCGTTGCCGCTCTTCACGCCCGTGATGTCGATGGGAGACACGGCGCCCTTGTCACCGATCGGGGTCTTGCACCGGTAGTCGACGTCCACGACCGTGGCGTGGGCGGCGGGCGCGGCCATCAGCACCACCGTGCCCGCCAGCGCGGACGCCAGCGCGAGAGCTGTTCGCTTCTGGTAGGACACCTTGATTTCCCCCTCATGCCGGGAGTCGCAGCACGCCGCCTCTCATCCGACACGTTGCTGACGACACATCAGATCGGCGCTCAAGGTACGCCCGGGGCCTTGTGGAGGGAAGACAAAGAGCGCGCCGATCCGACGCGCTCTCCAGGGTGTGCGTACGGGGGTTCGCCCCCGGATCTACGCGGGGGCGGCCAACTCCGCCCAGACGGTCTTGCCCGGCCGGCCCGGCGTCCGCAGAACGCCCCAGTCCAGACAGAGCCGCTGCACGATGAACATGCCGTGCCCGCCCGGCCTTCCGGCCCGGTGCGGCGTACGCGGCGCGGGCCGGCCGGCGCCCGCGTCGACGACCTCCACCCGCAGCACCTTCCCCGCGAAGGAGACGCGCAGTTCCTCCGGACCGTCGGCGTGCAGACAGGCATTGGTGACCAACTCGGAGACGACCAGCAGGACGTCCTCGGCGGCGGCCCGCCCGTCCGCGCTCGACGCGGGGAGCCAGCCCCACGCGTGAAGCGCCTGGCGGGCGAAGTCACGGGCCGTCGGCACGGTGCCGGCGACTCCCCGCAGTGACAGCGTGCGCCACTGCCGCGCGGCCGGTTCGCGGGAGGCCGCGCCGGCGTCCGCCTCCGCGTCGGCGCCGGCGTCCTCCGGCTCGCGGCCGAGGTCGCCCGGCGGATGCTGCCGGGTGGTGCTCATCAGCGCTTCACCTCACCGATTCACCATGTCGCCATCGAACAGTTTCAACTACAGATCACGTATAGATACAGCACACACAGATACCGCACGTCCAGACACCGCACGCCCGGACGTCTCACGCCCCGACGTCTCACGCCCGGACGCCGCTCGCACCGGAGCGGCGCCGACGGAAACGGCACGCGAAATCGCCGGACACACGCCTATGACCAGGTGGTGCCGGGGGTCACACACCGCCCCGCCGGATGTCTCCTGCCCGGCCGAATCGTGACAACACCCACTTCGTCCACGCGATCGGCGTGACGAGAGCAACACGTGAGGCCCGGGGGGTCGTGGAACACCCCCACGATCACGTTTCCAGAGCGTCGTCCAGGGAGTCGTGAACGGTGAAGACCGCCTCGGCCCCGGTGATTTCGAAGACCCTCGCCACCGTCGGCAGCATTCCGGCCAAATGAACCCCTCCCCCGGCCGCCTCCGCCTTGAGGCGGGCACCGAGCAGCACGTTCAGCCCGGTGGAATCGCAGAATTCGAGTCGCGAGCAGTCGACCACCAGGCGCGCCCGCCCCTGCTCGACGGCGCTCTCCAGGGGCTCCCGCAGCAGATCGGCCGTGTGGTGATCCAGCTCACCCACGGGCGTCACCACCTCGCTGCGCCCCTCGGTACGGGTCTCGACCTGAAGTCGACCCCGGCTCGCACTGCCGACCGTCCCGCGGTCCATGCCCGTCCCTCTTCACCGATCGTCGCTGCCTGCGTCACTGCCCGCGTCCCCGCGCGCACGGATTCGTCGTAGTCGTCGCCGACGCCTCGAAACAGTACGCGTTCCGTACGCCACGTGGTAGCCAAAGACCTCAACAAACCGGACATATAGCAACAATTGGCGCTTGTAACTCTCCATCCGAACCGGGTAAGGGTAGAGGGACACCCAAAACCACGGCCGGCTTCGGAGGCGCCGCTTCACCGCAGGAACACGTATGGGCATCGGCAGCCATATGCCGAGAACGATGGAGGAGACCATGTCACCCCGGCTCGACGGAACGCGTACCCCCGACGCGACGTCAGCACGTCCTGAGGGACTGACCCACTCAGACTCCCCTGCCGCGGACGCCTCGGGCGGCACGCGCAGCAGCAACAGCACCACCAGCACCACCACCCTCACGGAGGCCGTCGGAACCGTCGACGGCGATCGCGCGGACCATCCGTCCGCCGCCTCCCACCGCGTCCCCGAGGGACTCGAAGGACTTCCCGAGATCCCCCCCTTCGACGAGGTGGAGCCGCTGGATGCCAGGGCCCTGTCGAAGACGCTCTTCGAGCGGCTCGAATCCCTGGAGGAAGGCACCCACGAGTACGCGTACGTCCGCAACACCCTCGTCGAACTGAACCTGGCGCTGGTCAAGTTCGCCGCCTCCCGGTTCCGCTCCCGCAGTGAGCCGATGGAGGACATCGTCCAGGTCGGCACCATCGGCCTGATCAAGGCGATCGACCGCTTCGAGCTCAGCCGGGGCGTGGAGTTCCCGACGTTCGCGATGCCGACCATCGTCGGCGAGATCAAGCGTTTCTTCCGCGACACCAGCTGGTCCGTGCGCGTCCCGCGCCGACTCCAGGAGTTGCGGCTCGACCTGGCCAAGGCGGGCGACGAGCTCGCCCAGCAGCTGGATCGTTCACCCACCGTGGGCGAGCTCGCCGACCGCCTCGGCATCACTCGCGACGAGGTCGTCGAGGGCATGGCCGCGAGCAACGCGTACACCGCGAGCTCGCTGGACGCCAAGCCCGAGGAGGACGAGCACGAGGGCGCCCTGTCGGACCGCATCGGCTACGAGGACCACGGGCTCGAAGGCATCGAGTACGTCGAGTCCCTGAAGCCGCTGATCGCCTCGCTGCCGCGCCGCGACCGCACGATCCTCTCTCTCCGCTTCGTCGCCAACATGACGCAGTCGGAGATCGGTGAGGAACTGGGCATCTCCCAGATGCACGTGTCGCGGCTGCTCTCCCGGACACTGGGCAGGCTCCGGAAGGGCCTGATGCTGGAGGAGTGAACGGGCAGCGCACGCCCGGCATGCCACGAGCCCGACGCGGAAGGACCCGGCCCGACGAGGGCCGGGTCCTTCCGCGTGTCCGGGTCCTTCCGCGCGGGTGGCGCCCCGGAATGGCCGGTGGGAGGGCTCAGACGACTCGTTCGCCGCGACGCCAGACGGCGTGGGTCAGCGGGACGCCCGGCCGGTAGGCGAGGTGGACGTGGCTGGGGGCGTCGAGGAGCACCAGGTCGGCCCGGGCTCCGGGGGCGATCCGGCCGATGTCCGTGCGCCGCAGCGCCGCCGCGCCGCCCGCGGTGGCGGACCACACCGCCTCGTCCGGGGTCATGCCCATGTCGCGCACGGCGAGGGCGATGCAGAAGGGCAGGGAGGACGTGAACGACGAGCCCGGGTTGCAGTCGGTGGAGAGCGCGACGGTGGCGCCCGCGTCGAGGAGGCGGCGGGCGTCCGGCCAGGCGGCGCGGGTGGAGAACTCGGCGCCGGGGAGCAGGGTGGCGACGGTGTTCCCCTGGGCCAGGGCGTCGACGTCGGCGTCGGTGAGGTGGGTGCAGTGGTCGGCGGAGGCGGCGTCGAGTTCGACGGCGAGCAGGACTCCGGGGCCGTGGCCGAGCTGGTTGGCGTGGACGCGCGGGTGCAGGCCCCTGGCGCGGCCGGCGGTGAGGACGGCGCGGGCCTGGTCGCCGTCGAAGGCGCCCCGTTCGCAGAAGACGTCCACCCAACGGGCGTGCGGGGCGCAGGCGTCGAGCATCGGCCCGGTGACCAGGTCGACGTAGCCGGCCGGGTCGTCGGCGTAGTCGGAGGGGACGACGTGGGCGCCGAGGTAGGTGACCTCCTCGGTGTGCCGGGCGGCGATGCGCAGGGAACGGGCCTCGTCCTCGACGGTGAGGCCGTAGCCGGACTTGGTCTCGAAGGTGGTGGTGCCCTGGCGCAGCGCCTCGGCGAGGTACCGGGCGACGTTGGCGGAGAGCTCCTCGTCGGTGGCGGCGCGGGTGGCGGCGACCGTGGTCCTGATGCCGCCCGCGCTGTAGGAGCGGCC
Organism: Streptomyces sp. NPDC056061; assembly: GCF_042266885.1. NCBI lineage: Bacteria > Bacillati > Actinomycetota > Actinomycetes > Kitasatosporales > Streptomycetaceae > Streptomyces > Streptomyces sp. NPDC056061. The sequence goes on from NZ_JBHJWQ010000035.1 coordinate 8,290, forward strand.
GGACATCCGGGCGTTGAACTCCTCGGTGCGGTCGCCCGCGAACACGAGGTGCGAGTGGGAGTCGACGAAGCCGGGGATCGCGGCCCGGCCGCCCGCGTCGACGGCGTTGTCGGTGGCGGGTGTTCTGCTCGATTCACCGGTCCACACGATCCGGTCGTCCTCGATGACGACGGCCGCGTCCCGGATCACGCCCAGGGGGGAATCCGTGCCGAGGGAGGGATCGTTGGTGACCAGACTGGCGATGTTGGTGATGGCGGTCGTCGTCATCGGGAGACTGCTCTCCTTCGGTGGGGGCTTGCGGGGTGGCCGTCCGGTGCCGTCGTCAATCACCGCCGTGCGCGGCGCCCCGGGACCGGGCGGCCCCGGGGCGGCCGTGCTCAGCGGCGCAGCGCGGAAATCGCCGAGGCCAGTGCTTCGGGGACGTCCTCGATCAGCGTGTGCCGGCCGTCCCGGACGATGTGCCGCCCCGCCACGACCGTGTGCCGCACGTCCGCCGCGGAGGCGGCGAATACGGCGACTTCGGCGGCGAGCCGCGGCGGCGGTCCTGCCGTTCTGACGGAGTCCAGGGCGACGGTCGTCAGATCGGCGGGGGCACCGGTTTCGAGGACGCCGGCCTCGGGTCGGCCGAGCGCGCGGTGTCCGTCGACGGTCGCGGCGCGCAGCAGGGCGGCGGCCGTCCAGTGGCCGCGGGTCCGGGTGCGCAGGCGTTCGTCGAGCTCCATCGCGCGGGCCTCTTCGAAGAGGTCGATCACGGCGTGGCTGTCGCTGCCGAGGGAGAGCGGCGAACCGGCGCGCTGAAGTGCGGAGGCCGGGCCGATTCCGTCGGCGAGGTCGCGTTCGGTGGTGGGGCACATGCAGGTGCCGGTCCCCGAGGAGCCCAGGAGCGTGATGTCCCCGCCGGTGAGGTGGGTGTTGTGGATGCCGGTGGTGCGGGCCCCGAGCACCCCGTGGTCGGCGAGGAGCCGGGTCGGGGTGCGGCCGTGGGCGAGAAGGCAGGCGCGGTTCTCCGCGATCTGTTCGGAGAGATGGACATGGAGCGGGGCCTGCCGTTCCTCGGCCCAGGCGGCCACGGTGGCGAGCTGTGCGGCGGGCACCGCGCGCACGGAGTGGATGGCCGCGCCGATCAGGGCGTGGTCGCCGCCCTTGAGGAGGGAGGCGCGTTCGGCCCAGGCGTCCGCGGTGGTGTCGGAGAAGCGCAGCTGGTGCGGGTCGGGCTCCTGGTACTGCCCTGGACGCGTGCCGAAACCGGCGGCGAGGTAGGCGGTGTCGAGCAGGGTGATCCGGATGCCGGCCTCGCCCGCCGCCGCGATCAGCGCCTCGCCCATCGCGTTGGGGTCGGCGTACGGCGTGCCGTCCGGCGCGTGGTGCAGATAGTGGAATTCACCGACGGCGGTGATGCCGGCCAGGGCCATTTCGGCGTACACCGCGCGGGCGAGGTCGTGGTAGGAGTCCGGGTTGAGCCGGGAGGCGACCTGATACATGGTCTCGCGCCAGGTCCAGAAGGTGCCGGAGCCGACCTGGACGGTGGAGCGCAGTGCGCGGTGGAACGCGTGGGAGTGGGTGTTGGCGAGCCCGGGGAGGGTGAGCCCGCGCAGCACGGTGGCGCCCGGCGGCGGGGTGGCGACCCCGGTGCGGACGCCCGCGACGGTCCCGCCGGACACGTCGAGGGCGACGCCCGGCTCGACATGGGTGCCGAGCCAGGCGTGGGACAGCCAGTACGTCGCGGTGGGGGGTCTGGGGCCTTCCGGCTCCGTCGTCAGCGGCACGCGAGACCTTCCAGTACATCGGCGAGTGCGATGACCCCGGCCGCGCAGTCGTCCTCGGCGGCGTGTTCGGCCGGTGAGTGCGAGATCCCGGTGGGGTTGCGTACGAACAGCATGGCGGTGGGGACCGAAGCGGACAAAATACCCGCGTCGTGTCCGGCGCCGGTCCCGAGGACGGGCACGGCGCGGTCGTCGCCCCGGCGCGCGAGGATCGTGCCGAGTTCGTCGCGCAGGGCGTGCGCGAACTCCACGACGGGGGTGAACGACTCCCGTACGACGTCGAGGTCGATCCCGGCCCGCTCGGCGTGTTCCCGGGCGGCCCGCTCGATGCCTGCGACCACGGCGTCCAGGCGGTCCTGGTCGGCGGCGCGGGAGTCGAGCCAGCCGCGCACGAGGGAGGGGATGGCGTTGACGCCGTTGGGCTCGACGGCGACCTTGCCGAAGGTGGCGAGGGCGCCGACGAGTTCGGCCTCCCGGCGGGCGGCCAGCACGGTCTCGGCGTAGGTGAGCATCGGGTCGCGCCGGTCGGCGAGCCGGGTGGTGCCGGCGTGGTTGGCCTCGCCGCGGAAGTCGAACCGCCAGCGGCCGTGCGGCCAGATCGCGGAGGCGATGCCGACGGGGTCGCCGGTGAGGTCGAGGGCGCGCCCCTGCTCGACGTGGAGTTCGACGAACGCGCCGATCCGGGCGAGCCGTTCGGGGTCGGGGCCGATCGCGTCGGGGTCGTAGCCGGCCGCCTCCATGGCCTGCGGGAGGGTGACACCGTCGCCGTCGCGGAGGTGGTGTGCCGCCTCGACGGTGAGCTGTCCGGCGGCGAGCCGGGAGCCCACGCAGGCGAGCCCGAAGCGGGCGCCCTCCTCGTCGCCGAAGTTGGTGACGGCCAGCGGGCGGGTGAACTCGACTCCTCTGCGGCGGAGTTCGTCGAGCGCGGCGAAGGAGGAGATGACGCCGAGCGGCCCGTCGAAGGCTCCGCCGTCCGGTACGGAGTCCAGGTGCGATCCGGTGACGACGGCGTCCCCGGCCAGGGGGTCGCCGAGCCAGGCCCACTGGTTGCCGTTCCGGTCGGTCTCGTAGGTGAGGCCGCGCGCCTCGGCCTGGGTCCGGAACCAGGCGCGGCAGTCGGTGTCGGCGCCGGTCCAGGCGTAGCGGCGGTAGCCGCCGCTGTCCGGGTGCCGGCCGATCGGAAGGAGCTCGCGCCACATGTCGTGGAACGACGGGGCGCCGCGCCCGGCCGCGCCGGCCGGCTCCGTGGCGGCACCGAGGGGCGTCGGGCTCACTTGTCGCCCTCCGCCATCGGCACGCGCACGCCCTTGTCCGCGGCGACCGATTCGGCGATGTCGTACCCGGCGTCGACGTGCCGGATGACGCCCATGCCGGGGTCGTTGGTGAGCACCCGGCGGATCTTCTCGCCCGCCAGTGGTGTGCCGTCGGCGACGGTCACCTGCCCGGCGTGGATGGAGCGGCCCATCCCGACCCCGCCGCCGTGGTGGAGGGAGACCCAGGACGCGCCGGAGGCGACGTTGACCATGGCGTTCAGCAGCGGCCAGTCGGCGATCGCGTCGGAGCCGTCGCGCATGGCCTCGGTCTCCCGGTACGGGGAGGCCACCGAGCCGCAGTCGAGGTGGTCGCGGCCGATCGCCAGCGGGGCGGCGAGTTCGCCGGAGGCGACCATGTCGTTGAACCGCTCCCCCGCCCTGTCGCGTTCGCCGTAGCCGAGCCAGCAGATCCGGGCGGGCAGCCCCTGGAAGTGGACGCGCTCACCGGCCATGGTGATCCACCGGCGCAGCGACTCGTTCTCCGGGAAGAGGTCGAGGATCGCCTTGTCGGTCTTGTGGATGTCGGACGCCTCGCCGGACAGCGCGGCCCAGCGGAAGGGTCCCCTGCCCTCGCAGAAGAGCGGCCGGATGTAGGCGGGAACGAAACCGGGGAAGGCGAACGCCCGCTCGTAGCCAGCGAGTTGCGCCTCGCCGCGGATCGAGTTGCCGTAGTCGAAGACCTCGGCCCCGGCGTCCATGAAGCCGACCATCGCCTCGACGTGACGGGCCATCGACTCCCGCGCCCGGGTGGTGAAGCCCGCCGGGTCCTTGGCGGCGTACGCGGCCATGTCGTCGAAGTCGACACCGACCGGGAGATACGCGAGCGGGTCGTGCGCGCTGGTCTGGTCGGTGACGATGTCGATCGGCGCACCCTCGGCGAGCATCCGCGGGAGCAGTTCCGCCGCGTTGCCGAGCAGGCCGATGGAGAGCGGCCTGCGGGCGTCCCGGGCCTCGGTGGCGAGTCGGAGCGCGTGCTCCGGGGAGTCGGCGCGCACGTCGAGGTAGCGGTGCTCGATCCGGCGCTCGATGGCCCGGGGGTCGCAGTCGATGCAGATCGCGACGCCGTCGTTCATGGTCACGGCGAGCGGCTGGGCGCCGCCCATGCCGCCGAGTCCGGCGGTCAGGGTGATGGTGCCGGCCAGCGTCCCGCCGAACTTCTTCGCGGCGACGGCGGCGAAGGTCTCGTAGGTGCCCTGGAGGATGCCCTGGGTGCCGATGTAGATCCACGAGCCGGCGGTCATCTGGCCGTACATGGTGAGCCCGAGGGCCTCCAGGCGGCGGAACTCCTCCCAGTTCGCCCAGTCGCCGACCAGGTTGGAATTGGCGATCAGGACCCGCGGCGCCCACTCGTGCGTCTGCATGACGCCGACCGGGCGCCCGGACTGGACGAGCATCGTCTCGTCCTGCTTGAGCGTCCGCAGGGTGCGCACCATCGCGTCGAACGAGCGCCAGTCCCGGGCCGCCTTCCCGGTGCCGCCGTAGACGACGAGCTTGTCGGGGTGCTCGGCGACCTCGGGGTCCAGGTTGTTCTGCAGCATGCGCAGGGCGGCCTCCTGCTGCCATCCCAGGGCGCTCAGTTCGGTACCGCGCGGCGCACGTACGGGGCGGGGTCCTGACATGGCAATGCCTCCTCGCTTCTGATGCCTCTTATTCACATCCTGATGTTCTGAATACTCGTAGTCAACAGGGCCTCGCCGACACCGGCGGGAACGCGCCGCGGCGGCGGGCACGGACGCGGGGTGGCCTCAGTACAGAATGCCGCGCAGACCGTCGCCGCCCTCGGCGCAACCGAAGCGCCCCCGACAGCAGCCCGACCAGCCCGTGCCCCCGGCCCCGGCCAGGACGACGCGCTGCCACCGCTCACCGGACCCGTCGTCCCGGCCCAGGCACAGCGAGAGCGCGGGCACGGCCACCCACATACCCGCTCCCGGCAGCGGAACCGATTCCGGGAGCACGGAGAGGATCTCCTCGGCGGGATGCCCGAACAGGTCGACGCCGTCCCACACCACGCACGGATCCGCCGCGCCGGACAGCGGTGACCGCCTGTCGAGCCCGACACGCACGAGCCGGTCCGCCGCGTCCGGCCCCCGCCGACCGAGGTCACCCGGAGCCCGTCGAAATCGGCGACGACGTTCCATTCCGGCTGGAAGAGATAGCCGCGGAACCAGGCGTCGTGGGCGTGGCGCAGCTCGGAGTGGTCCGCGAGCGTCAACGACCCGCACTGCAGCCCGTTGTACGTCCGGGGCGCGGCAGCCGTCAGCCGGGCACGGGCCTTCTCGGGGCCCGTGCCGAACCGGAGCGTCCCGGCCCCGCCCGGCAGCCCCACGCCCGTCCCTGGCAACAGTTCCAGCACCGCTCCCGTGTCCGGAACCGTCCGGGAGACCGCGTCCGGGGCCGCCGCCGACACCGGCGCCCTCAGTCGACGAACAGGCCGCGCGCCGCCGCGCGCGCGTCGAACTCCTCCAGCCTCGCCTGCGCGTCGGGCAGGTCGTCGCACATCGCCTCCAGTAGTACCCGGCCCAGCAGCATGGGCGCGCACGCGGTGTCGAAGGCGAGCCCGGTGCCGACGGCGGCCGGGATCAGCAGATCGCTGTGCTTGGCCACGGGCGCGAACGCGGAGTCGGCCACCGAGACGACGCTCATCCCCTGCTCCTGCGCGTAGGCGAGGGCGTCGACGACTTCCTTCGGGTGCCGGGGGAGCGCGAAGCAGATCAGCGCCGTGGCACCCGCCCGGCGCGCGGCGTCGATCCGGTCGTGCAGCATGCTGCCGCCCTCGTCGAGCACCCGGACGTCCGGGTGGACCTTGGCCGCGAAGTACCCGAAGCCGCGCGCCTGCGAGGAGGCGGCCCGCAACCCGAGCACCGGCAGCGGACGCGAGGCCGCCAGCAGCCTCCCCGCGCGCTCGACCGGCGCGGGGTCGGCGAGCAGATCGGCGAGGTGCCGCAGGTTCTCGATCTCCCCGAGCACGGCCTGCTGGTACTCGTTGCGCACGTCGTCCCCGCCGCCCGGTGCGGGCCCGGCGGGGGCCACCTCGCGCAGGTGCCTGCGCAGTGCCGGGTAGCCGTCGAAGCCGAGCGCCACGGCGAACCGGGTGACCGACGGCTGACTGACCCCGGCGAGCTCGGCAAGTTCCACACTCGACAGGAACGGGGCGTCCCCGGCCCTGCGCACCATCCAGTGGGCGATGCGCCGCTGGGTGGGCGTGAGCCGGCGCCCCTCGAAGAGCCGCTGCAACCGCGCGGCCGGGCTGCTCCCGCTCATGCTGTCCCCTCGGTAGATCCGTCGCACCGCGGTCCGGCGCCGACGGATCCATTCAGCCAGCACGACGTCTGCATGTCCATATGCAACGTCGACGGCGGGAACCGCACCTCGGGGCCTTTCGGGTCCGGCCGACGCCCGGACCTCGCGACGGCGGTCCCCGGAGGCGGCCACCCGGGGAAAGAGGGGGGATAGCCCCACTGCACACGAGGCAGTCGGTTCGTAGCGTGAAGGTATGAAAGCCGGAGACCCGGAGCTCAAGAGCGAGCTCGATGCCACCCTGCACGCCCGTAACGAGCTGGGTTCGGATTACGAGTCCGCGCTCGTGGAGTCGTTTCTGGAGAAGGTCGAGCAGCGGCTCGACAGCACGCTCGACCGACGTGTCAGACGCCACCTCGCCGAGCAGCAGGTGAGCGTCGCCAGGGGCGCGCGCCAACCGCAGCCCCTGGGAGGCTTCGGGGAGCGCTACGGCTTCGGGATCATCTCGCTGGTCCTGGCGATCCCGCTGTCGGCGATCGCCGCCGCGGCCTCCCACATCCAGGGTCTGGTCATCGTCTGGCTGAGCATCCTCGGCATCAACGCCGTGTACGCGGCCCGCGACTGGCCCTGGTTCCAGCGCCGCTCCGAAACCGCGAAGTCCGACTGGGACGGCTGACACGACCGGGGCGACCGGGGCGACCGGGGCGACCAATACGGCCGAGACGGCCGATGACCGGGCGGCACCGGACAGCCGGACCACGGGACAGCCGGGCAAGCGGGCGAGGTGAGCAGCGCGGGGACCGCCGCACCCCCGGTCGCCCGGGGGGGGCGGGACGACGGCGGTCCCCGCGAGAACGCGGTCCGGGGCAGAGCCGGTGGCCGCGTCCGGGCGACGAGGGAGGTCCGGGAGCCGCTCCGTAGTCCATGTCGCCGTATCGGGTGCCGGCAGGTTTCCCGGCCGACACCCCTCAATGTGCCGGACCCGTGTTAAGCCGGTGCTGCGCGCACATGTCGCGCTCGTACCGTTTTTGCGAAGCCGGACCCCGCCGGCCCGACCCCGCACGGCGCCATACGGTCCCGCACAACCTCGCACGGCCCGCGCGGCCCGGCCGTACCGGCGCTACGCCTTGCCTGCCGACGCGTCCTTCGCCAGGAACGCCAGCAGGTCCTGCCTGCTGACCACGCCCTTCGGCTTGCCCTCCACCAGCACGATCGCCGCGTCCGCCGCGTTCGTGCCGCCGAGCACCGACATCAGGTCCTCGACCGGTTCGCCGGAGCCGACCTGGGGCAGCGGCGGCGACATGTGCTTCTCCAACGGGTCGGAGAGCGAGGCGCGCTGGGCGAACAGCGCGTTCAGCAGCTCCCGCTCCACCACCGAACCGACGACCTCGGCGGCCATCACGTCCGGGTGGCCCGCGCCCGGCTTCACGATCGGCATCTGCGAGACGCCGTACTCGCGCAGCACCTCGATCGCCTCGCCGACGGTCTCCTCGGGGTGCATGTGGACGAGGGTCGGGATCGGTCCCTCCTTGTGATCGAGCACGTCCCCGACCCGGGCCGACGGGCCGGCGTCCTCCAGAAAGCCGTAGTCGGCCATCCACTCGTCGTTGAAGATCTTGCTGAGGTACCCGCGCCCGCTGTCCGGCAGCAGCACGACGACCACGTCGTCCGGACCCAGCCGCTGCGCGACCTCCAGGGCGGCGACGACCGCCATCCCGCAGGAGCCACCGACCAGCAGGCCCTCCTCCTTCGCCAGGCGACGGGTCATCTGGAAGGAGTCCTTGTCGGACACGGCGACGATCTCGTCCGTGACCGTCCGGTCGTAGGCGGTCGGCCAGAAGTCCTCGCCGACGCCCTCGACGAGGTACGGGCGCCCGGAACCGCCGGAGTAGACGGACCCCTCCGGGTCCGCGCCGACGACCTTCACCGCGCCGCCGCTGATCTCCTTCAGATAGCGGCCGGTGCCGCTGATCGTGCCGCCTGTGCCGACACCCGCGACGAAGTGGGTGATCTTCCCGTCGGTCTGCTCCCACAGTTCCGGACCGGTGGTCTCGTAGTGCGAGCGCGGGTTGTTCGGGTTGGAGTACTGGTCGGGCTTCCAGGCTCCCGGCGTCTCACGGACCAGCCGGTCGGAGACGTTGTAGTAGGAGTCGGGGTGTTCGGGGTCGACGGCCGTCGGGCAGACGACGACCTCGGCACCGTAGGCGCGCAGCACATTGATCTTGTCCGTGGACACCTTGTCCGGGCAGACGAAGATGCACTTGTACCCCTTCTGCTGGGCGACGATCGCCAGGCCGACGCCCGTGTTGCCGCTGGTCGGCTCGACGATCGTGCCGCCGGGTCGCAGCTCGCCGCTCTCCTCGGCGGCCTCGATCATCCGCAGGGCGATGCGGTCCTTGACCGAACCACCGGGGTTGAAGTACTCGACCTTGGCCAGGACCGTCGCCTGGATGCCGGCCGCGACACTGCGCAGCCTCACCAGCGGGGTATTGCCTACGAGGCTGATCATCGAATCGTGGAATTGCACCGTGTACTCCGGAGTCTCCGTAATGGTGCGGCAAGCGTATGCGTACGGGCGGGAGATCGGGCGAAACGATTGAGCGGCGGCCCGCACGGGGCAGTTAGCTCTATGTACGACGGTACGGCGACGAGAGGTGGACCGGACTGTGTCGAGGGCGAGAGTGGCACGGCGGATCGCAGCGGGAGCGGCCTACGGCGGCGGCAGCATCGGCCTGATCGGTGCGGCGGCGGTGGGCGTGCTGCTGACGGAGGTCCATCTGGCGAAACGGCACGTCGGCGGCAACATCGCACCGGTCCCGCCGAGCGCGGACGGACGGTACGGGGTGGCGTTCGCCGGTCCCGCCGATCCGCTGCGGCTGGGGTTGCTGGGTGACTCGACGGCAGCCGGTCAGGGGGTGCGCCGGGCCGGACAGACACCGGGGGCACTGCTCTCCTCGGGGCTGGCGGCGGTGTCCGAGCGGCCGGTGGATCTGCGCAACGTGGCACGGCCCGGGGCCCGCTCGGACGATCTGGAGCGGCAGGTCTCGCTGCTCCTCGCCGACCCGTCCGCCGCACCCGACGTCTGCGTGATCATGATCGGGGCGAACGATGTGACGCACCGGATCCCCGCCACCCATTCCGTCCGCTGTCTGACCACCGCGGTGCGCAGGCTGCGCACCGCGGGCTCGGAGGTGGTGGTCGGCACGTGCCCGGATCTCGGCACGATCGAGCCGGTCTACCAGCCGCTGCGCTGGCTGGCCCGGCGGGTGAGCCGTCAGCTGGCGGCGGCGCAGACGATCGGGGCGGTGGAGCAGGGCGGGCGCACGGTGTCGCTGGGCGACCTGCTGGGGCCGGAGTTCGAGGCGAACCCGCGGGAGCTGTTCGGGCCGGACAGCTACCACCCGTCGGCGGAGGGGTATGCCACGGCGGCGATGGCGGTGCTGCCGACGCTCTGTGCGGTGCTGGGGCTCTGGCCGGAGTCCGACCGCCTGGACGGGGCCCGTCGCGATGACATGCTGCCGGTGGCCCAGGCGGCCTCCCAGGCGGCCGACGAAGCCGGTACGGAGGTCACGGGGGCCCGGGCACCCTGGGCCCTCCTCAAGCACCGGAGGAGGCGGCGCCTGCCCGCGACCACGGAGCCCCATCCGCGCCCGGGGACGGACGAGGTCGCGGAGGAGTCGGCGGAACGGGAGGCGGCCCCCGGCGGGGCTCCCGTGCCGCCGTACACGAAGCTGCGGGACACCCCCCGCGGAACCTCCCAGGACCTCCCGACCAACTGACGGCAACCCGACCACCGACCGAGCCACCCATAGAACCGCCGACCGAACCACCATCCGAACCACCGACCGAACCACCGACTGAGCGAGCGCTTAGAAAAGAGGTCGGCGTCACATGCGCTGCCCGGTGACCCGGCATCTACGTACAGGTAACTTCCAAGTCAGCACCTGCCCGAACCCGCCTTCCAGCCCTCATGGAGCCGCGTGATGCCCGAAGCCGTGATCGTCTCTGCCGCCCGTTCCCCCATCGGCCGGGCCTTCAAGGGTTCGCTGAAGGAACTGCGCGCGGACGACCTGACCGCCACGATCATCCAGGCCGCACTGGCGAAGGTGCCCGAGCTGGACCCGAAGGACATCGACGATCTGATGCTCGGCTGCGGCCTCCCCGGCGGCGAGCAGGGCAACAACCTGGGCCGCATCATCGCCGTGCGGATGGGCATGGACCACCTTCCCGGTTGCACGGTCACCCGCTACTGCTCGTCGTCCCTGCAGACCAGCCGGATGGCGATGCACGCCATCAAGGCGGGCGAGGGCGACGTCTTCATCTCGGCCGGTGTCGAGATGGTGTCCCGCTTCACGAAGGGCAACTCGGACAGCCTCCCGGACACGCACAACCCGTTGTTCGCCGACGCCGAGGCCCGCACCGCGGCCCGCGCGGAACAGGGCGGCGAGGGCTGGCACGACCCGCGCGAGGACGGCCTGGTCCCGGACGCGTACATCGCGATGGGGCAGACCGCGGAGAACCTGGCCCGGCTGAAGGGCGTCACCCGCCAGGACATGGACGAGTTCGGCGTCCGCTCGCAGAACCTTGCCGAGGAGGCCATCGGCAAGGGCTTCTGGGAGCGCGAGATCACTCCGGTGACCACTCCGGACGGCACGGTCGTCTCGAAGGACGACGGCCCGCGCGCGGGCGTCACGATGGAGGGCGTGCAGGGCCTGAAGCCGGTCTTCCGCCCCGACGGGCTGGTCACCGCGGGCAACTGCTGCCCGCTCAACGACGGCGCCGCCGCCCTGGTGATCATGTCCGACACCAAGGCACGCGAGCTGGGCCTGACCCCGCTGGCCCGGATCGTCTCGACCGGTGTTTCCGGCCTGTCCCCCGAGATCATGGGGTACGGCCCGGTGGAGGCCAGCAAGCAGGCACTGAAGCGTGCCGGACTGACGATCGACGACATCGACCTCGCCGAGATCAACGAGGCGTTCGCCGCCCAGGTGATCCCGTCCTACCGCGACCTCGGCCTGCCGCTGGAGAAGGTCAACGTCAACGGCGGCGCCATCGCCGTCGGCCACCCCTTCGGCATGACCGGCGCCCGCATCACCACCACGCTGATCAACAGCCTCCAGTTCCACGACAAGCAGTTCGGCCTGGAGACCATGTGCGTGGGCGGCGGCCAGGGCATGGCGATGGTCATCGAGCGGTTGAGCTGAGCTGGAACGGAGGGTGGGGGTCGTCCGAGGTACGAGGACGGCACCCGCCCGCAGCGGAAGCGAAGCGAAACGCGACCACCCACACCCGCGGTTGAGCTGAGCTGGAGCGGAGGGTGGGGGTCGTCCGAGGTACGAGGACGGCACCCGCCCGCAGCGGAAGCGAAACGAAACGCGACCACCCACACCCGCGGTTGAGCCGAGGTGGAGCAGAAAACGTGAACCGGGCGGGCGGGGCCCGGGATCCGGCCGGTTCCGAGCCCCGACCGTGACCGAATCTCCCCCAGGATGTGACCTATCTCCTGGGGGATGCTCATTCCCGCAGGTCACGTCCGTACCGGGGTTAAACCCCGGGTCCAAAGACCTGTCCTTTTCGTGACGTATTGCACTGACACCGGGAGCAGGCAGGGGACAAGCTGAGGTAGGAAGTCGGGGAATCAATTGAAACCGGGAGTATGTCAGTGAGCGCCATGTCCCTTGCCCTGTTGCTGACCACCGCCGCCGCTACGGTCGTGGGCGGCGCTGCTCTGTACGCCGCTCACGGGCTGCGCAAGCAGATCACCGCCCTCCGCGCCGAGCTGGCCGCGTCCCCCGCCCATGGTGCCCCCGTGCCCTCGCAGAACCGCCACGACACTCCGGCCGCCGAAATACGCGCGGCCGTCGCCGAGGCCCTTGCCGAGGAACGGGAGCGCGAACTCGCCGAGGCCCGTGCGTTCTGGGCCTCCCAGGAGGCACGCGACGCCGCGGACGCCCCGTCACTGCTGGGCGGTCTGGGCGGGATCGGTGAGGAGGCGTCGTACTTCCTGCCGCGTCAGGCCGACTTCGTGGGCCTGGAGGCGATGGACCTGGACACCGCCGAGGCGCTCGACGAGCTGACCGAACTTACGGAACTGACCGAACTTGCGGAGCTGACCGAGCTGCCGGAGGCCACGGAGTACGCCGAGGACTCCCCCGAGCTCGCCGCAGCCCGGCGCCGCCACCCCTCGCACCCCGACTTCGTACCGGTGCAGACGCCGGTGGTCACCGACCACGAGCGCACCGTGAACCGCCTCGAAGAGCTCGCCGACAGCCGCACGGAGCTTGCCGATGTGCGCCCCGGGCCGCTGGGCACGCTCGACGTGTACGTCTTCGCCGACGGCACCACCCTCTGCATGACGCCCGGTCACCGCGAGACCGCCGAGCGCCTGGCCGCGTCCCTGCTCGCCGGCGAGCAGCCGGTGCTGCTGGGCGGCTCCGGGGTCTCCGGCGCGTACGCCCTGACCTTCTCCTGCGGCAAGGAGAACGTGTACATCCTCGCCGACCGCGTCATCGCCTCGTTCTGACAGGCGTCCCGTCGTTCTGACAGGCGTCCCGCCGAGGGGCGTCGGTCGCCCCCGAACCCACCCCCCGAACCCGACCGGGCACAGCAGCGGCTCTCGCCGGCCGCCGCCCACCGGGTCCGCCGCGCTACGGGAACGCCCGCGCGGCCGCCTCCACAACGAATTGCACGGCCTCGTCCAGCTCCGCCGACGGGGCCGTTTCCAGTGCCACCGCCAGGTCGCGCCCCGCCACGGCGAGCTGGTCGCCGACGGCGAAGACCCCGGCGTCCGGCATGAGCCGCGGTTCCCGGTCCGGCGCCTCGATGCGCTGCGCCCGCAGCGCCAGTTCCCGGGCCGTGGCTAGTCCCTCGGCCGCCGCTCCGCGTTGGAGGCGGCTCTGCGGAGCGGCACGCAGCCGGTCGGCGAATCGGTCGACGGCGGTGATCAGCGGGGTCGTATCGAGCACCCCGCGACCCTACGCGCCCTCCCGCGACGGGTGCCAACGCGACGCCCCCGGCCCGCCCGGCCCCGGACGGCACCCGTCCCGCACGGCCCCGCACGCCCCCGCGCGGGCGACCGGCACGCGCGGGGTGCGTCCGGGAACGGCGACGGCCCGCAGGGGGTGCCTGCGGGCCGTTGCCGTCGTACGCGTGCGTGAGCGCGGACCGGGGTCAGTCGTCGCCGCTGAGGATCGACAGCAGACGCAGCATCTCCAGGTAGATCCACACCAGGGTCATGGTGAGGCCGAAGGCCGCCAGCCAGGACTCCTCGCGGGGGGCGCCGTAGGCGACGCCGTCCTCGACCTGCTTGAAGTCCAGGGCCAGGAAGCACGCACCGAGGATGATCCCGATGACGCCGAAGAGGATGCCGAGGCCGCCGCTGCGGAAGCCCAGGCCGTCGCCGCCGCCGAAGACGGCGAAGAGCAGGTTGACCATCATGAGCAGCATGAAGCCCATGGCCGCGGCCATCACGAAGCCGTAGAAGCGGCGGGTGACGCGGATCCAGCGCATCTTGTACGCGACGAGCACACCGGCGAAGACGCACATGGTGCCCATCACGGCCTGCATCACGACGCCCGGGCCGATGTACGTGCTGACCGCGCTGGAGATCACTCCGAGGAAGACACCCTCGAAGGCCGCGTACGCGACGATCAGCGCCGGGACCGGCTTGCGCTTGAAGGACTGGATCAACGACAGGACGAACGCCACCAGGGCGGCGCCGATCGCGATGCCGTAGGACTTGCCGAGATTGGCCGAATCGACCGGCAGCAACCACCAGGCGAGCGCGGCGCCGAGCACCACGGTGCCCAGCGTGATCGCCGTACGCGTGACGACGTCGTCGATCGTCATCGCGCCCGAGCGCGCCGGTGCCTGCGGGACGCCGTACTGCGTGTCCTGCTGGGCATAGGGGTTGGTGGCGTACGGATTCGCACCCGCGGTGGCGGCCCCGGCCTGCGGCGCCGCGTTGAAGCCCGCGTAACCGTTGTCGCGGCTGAAGCCCCGTCGCGAGAAGACCGGGTTGCTGCTCCTCATCTCACTCCTCCATGGCCACCCTGCGCGGCCTTCCCACAAGAGTAATAGGTAGGCAAAGGATTCAGACTAGTGCCTGAGTAGGATCTTTACCGAACCGAGTACCGACCGCACGGCCGAAATATCGACCGGCCGATCAGTCGGACCGCGTACCGGCCACGTGCCGTAGGCCACCCGGAGCGCCGCCCCGCGTCCCCCGCCTACGGCTTGCCCGGTTCGGCGGCGCGCAGGTCGGCCAGCAGCTCCGCCTGACCGGCCAGTACCCCGGACAGGATGGTGCGGGCGACCCGCAGGAGTTCCGCCACCTGCACGTTGGCCAGGGAGTAGTACACGCCCGAGCCCTCGCGGCGCGCGACGACGAGATTGGCCCGCCGCAGCACCGCGAGTTGCTGCGAGAGGTGGGCGGGCTCGACGCCGATCTCGGCCAGCATCTCGGACACCGCGTACTCGCGCTCACTGAGCAGTTCGAGCACCCGGATGCGCACGGGATGACCGAGCGTCTTGAAGAACTCGGCCTTCAACTGGTACAGCGGCGCGCTCATCGAACCGGCCCCGCACCCTCGGACCCGGGCGTTCGGCCGGTATGCCGCGGCCGTGCCTGTGCCCTGCATCGCGTCCACTCAGAACTCCTCGCCATGGGGCCATCCTCGCGCGTCCGGCAGAATGTGCTGACCTCGTGAATTGCCGAAACCAGCAACTCGGAACATTCTGACGTCCGGTGCGGGGGGAAGCCTCGTGGGGGCGGACGGAAGATCGGGCGGCTGTTTCAGAGCGGCCGTCCACCGGCCACGGCCGCGCCGCCGATGCCCCGCAGCGGCACGGTGACCCAGATGCACTTGCCCGAACCGTCCGCGTCCCCGCGCACGACGGCGGTGCCCGCCAGGCCATGGGTGAGTTCGACGACGGTGGCCAGGCCGCTGTCCGCTCCGGTGACCGGTCCGGGCAGCGCGGGGCGGTAGGGGTGGCGGTCGTGGACGCCGAAGGCGAACGTGTCCGGCCCCGCCGCGTAGAACACCGTCACGTTCGGGGACAGCACGGCGGCGTGCCGGACGCTGTTGGCGACCAGTTCGCTGAGGATCAGCAGGACCGGCCCGGTACCGGGGTGCTGCGGCCCGACCCCCCATTCGGCCAGCACCTGCTCGGTCGTCTCGCGGGCCATCCGCACGGCGGCGCCCATGGCGGGCAGGGTCAGGACGTGGCGCAGGGGCAGGGCATCGGGCTGGACGGTCATGGGACTTCCTCATGGGCGGGGCGGGGGCCGGTCGCCGTGCGCGGGGGTCGACGGCAGACGGACGGGCGACACGGGGGCGGTTCCGCCCGGTCGTCCGCCTCGCCTTCCTTCCGGTCGGGGTCCGCCGAGCGGTCCGCATCCGTTCCAGCGAGGTGCACGCCCGCGAACCCCCTCGTCGCCCCGGAACCCGGGGCATCGCTCCACACAGCCACGTCTGCGCGGCGGCCGAACGACCGCACTGCTTGCAGACTCCAAAAACACAGCATGTAGCGAATTGCATAAATTTGCAATTCACAACAATGTGTCCGCCCGCACCCGTCCACCCCGAGCAGTGAGAGCCCGTACGCCCCGACTCATGACAGCCCGTACGCCCCGACCCATGAGGGTCCGCCCGTCATCCCCGGCCGGGCCGCCGCCCCCGCCGCCCGCCGTCCGGCGCGAGTTCCGCCAGGAGCAGGGCGACGTCGTCCTCGTGCTCGGGGCGGCGCAGGGCGGTCAGCACCCGGTCGCAGGCCGCCTCCAGGGAGGGGCAGGGGGTGGCGAGCAGATCGAGCAGGACCCGCAGGCGGGTGTCGATGGGCTCGTCCCGGGTCTCCACGAGCCCGTCGGTGTAGAGCATCAGGCGGTCCCCGGGGCGCAGCTCCAGCAGGGTGGTGCGGAACGGGACGCCGCCGACGCCCAGCGGCGCACCGGTGGGCAGGTCCAGCAGCCGGGGGGCGCGGCCGGTGCGGAGCAGGACCGGGGGCGGGTGGCCGGCCAGCGCGACCCGGTACGTGCGGTGGCGGGGGTCGAGCACGGCGTAGACGCAGGTGGCGGTCGTCTCGTGCAGGTCGGCGGTGAGCCGGTCCAGGTGCTGGAGCACCTGGTCGGGAGGGAGCCCGAGGCCGGCCAGGGCGCGGGTGGCGGTGCGCAGCTGCCCCATCGTGGCGGCGGCGTTGATCCCGTGGCCCATCACATCGCCGACGACGAGCACGGTCCGGCCCTGCGGGACGGGGATGGCGTCGAACCAGTCGCCGCCGATCCCGCGGGCCGCCTCCGCGGGCAGGTACCGGTAGGCGATCCTCAGGCCGACGGGCTGCGTCGGCCGGTCCGGGAGCAGGTGGCGCTGGAGGGTCAGCGCGGTTCCGCGGACGTGCTGGTACCAGCGGGCGTTGTCGATGCAGACGGCGGCCCGGGAGGCCAGCTCACCGGCCATCGTGACGTCCTCCTGGTCGAACGGCCGCGGGCTGCGGCGGGTGCGCAGGAGGCAGAGCGCCCCGAGCACCTGGCCGCGGGCGGTCAGCGGCACGACCAGGCAGGAGTGCGTACGGGCCGCCCCGAGCAGGGCCGCCGCCCTGTCGTCGCGGGCGATGTGCGGCAGGTCGCGGTCGGCGACCCGGCTCACGAGGACCGGGCGGCCGGTGGTGACGCAGCGGGTGATCGGGCGGTCCGCCGCGTGGACGGCCCGTCCGCAGGGGGATCGGCGGCGTGGCGGGCGTGCGGCGGCCGGCGGGCCGCCGCCGCGGCCAGGGCCCGGAAGGTCTGCGGCCCCGTGCCGACCGGGGTGGCGAGCTCGGCGGCGGTGAGGACCGAGTCGAGGACGTCGACCTCCGCGATGTCGGCGATCTCGTCCACCACGAGTTCCGCGAGTTCCCGGGCGGTGAGCTCCAGGTCCAGGGTGGTGCCGACCTCCGCGGAGGCGCGGGCGACGAGGGCGAGCCGCCGCCTGGCCACGGCGGCCTCCATGGTCGCGCGGTGCTGCTCGGTCACGTCGGCCATCGTCAGGGTGACGCCGATCAGCCGCCCGCCGGGGTCCTCCAGCCGGTAGCACGACATCTGCCAGGCGTGGTCGCGCCCGGGGTCGGCGGGCATCCGGCCGGCCACGAACCGGCCGCGCACGGGGGTGCCGGTCGCCAGGACCTGCCGCATCATGAGCTCGATCGCGTCGCCGTCCAGGAAGGGCAGGAGTTCGCGGGGGCGGCGGCCCAGGAGGTCGGCCGCCGAACCGCCGGTGACCCGTTCCAGCATCGGGTTGACCAGCAGGAGGCGCAGCTCCGGGTCCAGCACGGCGAGCCCGAAGGGGGACTGCGCCACCAGGCGGGCGGAGAGCGCCAGATCGCGCTCCATGGCGCGCACCGTCGTCTCGTCGCAGACGATCCCCAGGGCGTACGCGTCGCCGTGCTCGTCCAGCAGCCGCATGTTGCGGAACTCCATGCGGCGGGTGGAGCCGTCCTTGTGCCGCACGGGGAAGACCCCGGCCCAGGCCCCCTTTCCCGCCATGACGGTCCCGAACAGTTCGAGGACCTGCGCGACGTGCTCGTCCGCGATCATCAGGCGGGCCGCGTACTGCCCCAGCGCCTCCTCGGCGTTCCAGCCGAACAGTTCCTCCGCCTGCGGGCTCCACAACGCGATACGGCCGTCGGTGCCGAGCACCACCGCGGCCACGCGCAGCGCGTCCAGCAGGCTGCCCGGTTCGGACGAGTCGGGCCCCGCCACCCCGGTATCCGCCCGCCACACATCGCATGCGGCCATCGGACGGACCTCCTTCCCCACCGCGGCAGCCCGCGCCCCGGGCGGACCGGGCACGCGTCCCGTGCCTCGTACCGGGCCGTCCCTCCATGGTCCCCCCGCACCACGGCCACGGCAGCTCAGCCGACCGCGTGCCGCCGGAACCCCGTTCGCCCGCACGGGTGCGGCGGTACGGCGGTACGGCAGTACGGCGGTACGTCGGTACGGCGGTACGGCGGTACGGCACGATGCGGCACCGCCGGCGTCACGGGCGCACCCCTGTGGATGCGCCCGGAGGCGGGGACCCGCGGAATGTCGGGAGGTTGTTCCCCGGCGGAAGACCGGGAAGGGGTGCGACGGTGTTCCCACGCGGACAGGAGATCACGGGCGCTTCAGGTCGTTCTCCCTGGTCACGCGAGGGGTGTGTCATGGTGCCCGGAACCGGACTCGAACCGGTACGCCCCCGAGGGGCAGCGAGGTTTAAGCTCGCCGTGTCTGCATTCCACCATCCGGGCCGGCGCGGCCTCGCGTTGGCACATGACCCTATCCGGGGCCTTCCTCCGATCAGCGGATGAGTGGCGCGATGTTGTCTTATTTTATTGACCGTTTGAGGGTGCGTCAGCACATGTGAGAGGGCATCGGCACATGCCCGGGCGGGATGACGGCCGCGTCGGCCGGTAATCCGGATTGACGTAAAGTCGCCGCACTCGGACGGCGGATTCGCCAGGCGCACGCCAGCGATCGCCACGGACGCGCCACCCGCCCCTCCGACCGGGCACTCGGCGCGCTCCGAACCGGGCCGGTCGCCCCGCGACGCCAGGTGCCCGGAACACGCCCTCCCCGGCCCCGGAACCCCCCGTTCCCGATGCGCGGCGCGACGCCCGCGCGGCAGTCGTACGACGGCGCCGCGTCATCCCGCACCCGCCCCGGCCACCCGGACGTCTCAGGGTCGATGTCATACCGGAGGAGGACATGGGAGCCGGCCGGTGCGACTCAAGACGACCCCGGGAACGGGCACGGGGACTGACGATCCGCCGCGATGCGGCCGGGACGATGGAGGGGTTCCGAAAACGATCGAACATCTCGATCGGACACCTCGAACGAACCCATGCATACCGCACCCGGACGAAGCCCTCGGCCGGAGCCCCGAACCAGGAGATTCCCGTGACCACCATTTCCACCGCACACCGCGTCACCACGGTGGCCGCCCGCGCCACGGATCTGTCGAAGGTCTACGGCGAGGGCGAGACCAGGGTGACCGCCCTGGACCGGGTCTCCGTGGACTTCAACAGCGGTGAGTTCACCGCGATCATGGGCCCGTCCGGCTCCGGCAAGTCCACCCTGATGCACTGCGTGGCCGGTCTCGACAGCTTCAGCAGCGGCTCGGTGCGGATCGGTGACACGGAGCTGGGGTCCCTCAAGGACAAGCAGCTCACCCAGCTCCGCCGGGACAAGATCGGTTTCATCTTCCAGGCGTTCAACCTGCTGCCGACCCTGACGGCGATGGAGAACATCACGCTCCCCATGGACATCGCGGGCCGCAAGCCGGACGCGCAGTGGGTGCGCCGGGTCATCGACATGGTGGGGCTCTCCGACCGGCTGTCGCACCGGCCGACCCAGCTCTCCGGCGGCCAGCAGCAGCGCGTCGCGGTGGCCCGCGCCCTGGCCTCCCAGCCGGAGATCATCTTCGGTGACGAGCCGACCGGGAACCTGGACTCCCGTTCCGGCGCCGAGGTCCTCGGCTTCCTGCGCAACTCGGTGCGCGAGATGGGGCAGACCGTGGTGATGGTGACGCACGACCCGGCGGCCGCCTCCTACGCGGACCGGGTCATCTTCCTCGCGGACGGCCGGATCGTCGACCAGATGCTGCACCCCACCGCGGACGGGGTCCTCGACCGGATGAAGGCGTTCGACGCCAAGGGCCGCACCAGCTGAGGCCCGCCCTCACCACCTCCTCCACGACAGGGAGCGGGCTCCCTCTCGCGGGCGAGGTCGTTCCCCTCGCCTCTCACCGGAACCCCTCCCCCTCCCAGGACTGACTCACATGTTCCGTACTGCCCTGCGCAATGTGCTCGCGCACAAGGCCAGGCTGCTGATGACCGTGCTCGCCGTGATGCTCGGCGTGGCCTTCGTGTCCGGCACCCTGGTCTTCACCGGCACCCTCGGCAACGCCTTCCGCAACCAGTCGGCCAAGAGCTACGACGACGTCGCCGTCGCCGTCACCACCCGGGCCAACCAGCGCGACGCGAAGGATCCCGCCGTCGACACCGCCACCCTGGCGAAGATCCAGGGCCTGGACGGCGTCGACACCGCCACCGGCCGGGTGCACGGCTTCGCCGGGGTCGCCGACCCCGACGGCAAGCTGATCGGCAACGGCTGGTCCAACACCGGCTCGAACTTCTTCCCCGGCAAGGACGGCAAGGACTCCGCATACACCTTCGTCGACGGGAAGGGCCCGGACGCGGCCGACCGGATCGCGCTCGACGAGCACACCGCGAAGAAGGGCGAGTACCAGGTCGGTGACCGGGTCCGGGTCGCCACCAACGGCCCGGTGAAGGAGTACACCCTCTCCGGTGTCTTCACCACCGAGGACGGCGCGGTCAACGCGGGCGGCAGCCTGGTCCTGTTCGAGACGCCGGTCGCCCAGAAGCTGTACCTGCGGCCCGGCCAGTTCATGGACGTCAACGTCGCCGCCGCGCCCGGCGCCTCCGCCGACAAGCTGCTCGCCGACGTGAAGCCGCTGCTGCCGAAGGACGCCGAGGCCAAGACCGGCAAGGAACTTGCCGACGAACAGGCCGACATGATCGAGAGCGGCCTGTCGAGCCTCAACACCATCCTGCTCGTCTTCGCGGCGATCGCGCTCTTCGTCGGCATCTTCCTGATCGCCAACACCTTCACCATGCTGGTCGCCCAGCGCACCAAGGAACTGGCGCTGATGCGCGCCGTCGGCGCCTCCCGCCGCCAGGTCAAGCGCTCGGTGCTGCTGGAAGCCGCGGTGGTCGGTCTCCTCGCGTCGGCCATCGGCTTCCTGGCCGGCCTGGGGCTCGCCGTCGGCCTGCGGTCCGCGATGGGCCTGATGGGCGGGAAGATCCCCGCCGGACCCCTCGTCGTCTCCCCCACCTCGGTCGTCGCGGCCTTCTGCGTCGGTGTGCTGATCACCGTCCTGGCGGCCTGGCTGCCCGCGCGCCGGGCCGCGAAGATCCCGCCGGTGGCGGCGATGAACAGCGTGCACGCGGCCGCCACGGTCAAGTCCCTGGTGGTGCGCAACTCGATCGGCGGTGCGCTCACCCTGATCGGTGCCGTGGGCATCGTGGCGGGTGCGGTGTCCGGCGGTTCGGACGGCCGGACGACCATCGGCGGCGGCGCGTTCCTCGCGCTGATCGGCATCATCGTGCTGATCCCGCTGCTGTCCCGTCCCGTCATCGCGCTGGCCCGCCCGCTGATGAAGCGGCTGTTCGGGGTCTCAGGCAAGCTCGCGGCGCAGAACGCGGTCCGCAACCCGCGCCGTACCGGGGCCACCGCCTCCGCCCTGGCGATCGGTCTCACCCTGGTCACCGGCATCTCGGTGCTCGGCGTCACCCTCGGCCGCTCGGTCGACCGGATGACGACGGACAACATCAAGGCCGACTACATGGTGTCGATGGCGAACGGCGGCTCGCTCGACGCGTCGGCGCTCAAGGCCCTGGAGAAGGCCGACGGCGTCGCGGCGGTCTCGCCCCGGCAGGACGCCTGGCCGAAGGTCGGTGACGACCACGTCGCGGTCTCGGGTGTCACCGCCGACGCCCTGTCCGAGCTCTTCGTCGTCAAGACGGTCTCCGGCTCGATCGACTCGATCACCAAGGGTGAGCTCGCCGTCTCCGAGAGCACCGCGAAGAAGAACAACTGGAAGACCGGGGACACCCTCCCGGTCGTGTTCGACGACGACAAGAAGGGCGAGCTGAAGGTCGGCGCGGTCTACGAGGACAACGAGTTCCTCTCCTCGGCCGTGCTCTCGAAGGACATCCTGGCCCCGCACACCCCGTACGCCGACATCCGCGAGGTCTGGCTGAAGATGGACGGCGGCCAGTCCGCCGCCAGTGAGAAGGCCGTGGTCAAGGCGCTGGGTGACAACCCGGCCATGAGCATCATCGACCGCCAGGGCATCCGCGACATGTTCGGTGGCTTCGTCAACACCGCGCTGAACATCATGTACGGCCTGCTGGCGATGGCCCTGATCATCGCGGTGCTCGGTGTCGTCAACACGCTGGCCATGTCGGTCTTCGAACGCCAGCAGGAGATCGGCATGCTGCGGGCGATCGGCCTGGACCGGCGCCGGGTGAAGCGCATGATCCGGCTGGAGGCCGTGGTCATCTCGGTCTTCGGCGCGGTGGTCGGCATCGTGCTCGGCACGTTCCTCGCCTGGGCGATCGGGCAGACCCTGAAGTCCGATATCCCGGACTACGCCCTGGTCATCCCGTGGGGCCGGATCGGAATCTTCCTGCTGCTCTCCGGGCTGGTGGGTGTGCTGGCCGCGCTCTGGCCGGCCCGCAGCGCCGCGAAGCTGAACATGCTGACAGCGATCAAGACTGAGTAGGCACCGCACCCGCCGTCCGGCACCGGACGGTACGGCCGAGGGCCGGTGCCCGCAGCACGACGCTGCGGGCACCGGCCCTCGGTGCGTCCCCGGCGCTCCCGGGCCGGGGACGCGGTGGCGCCCGGTCAGACGGTCGCGGACGCCGTCCAGTCACGGGTGCGCAGCGGCAGGCGGGAGGACCCGCCCGCGGCCGGGCGCACCGCGAGGATCTGGTTGACACCGATCTTGTTGTGCTCGAAGGAGAGCGCGGAGGCGGCCATGTAGAGGCGCCAGACCCTGGCCCGTCCGGCCGAGGTCGTCCGGACCGCGCGGTTCCAGTGCTTCTCCAGGTTGGCGACCCAGCCACGCAGAGTGAGCGCGTAGTGCTCGCGGATCGACTCGACGTCCCGGGCCTCGAACCCCGCCTCCTCCAGGATGGTCATGGTCCGCCCCACCGGGGCGAGTTCGCCGTCCGGGAAGACGTAGGCGTCGATGAACTCGTCCACGTGATAGTCGGATTCGTCCTTCTCGGGGCGGCGGGCGATCTGGTGGTTGAGCAGTCGGCCGCCGGGCCTGAGGAGCGCGTAGACGTCGTCGGCGTACTCGCGGAAGCGGACCGCCCCGACGTGCTCGGCCATGCCGATCGACGAGATGGCGTCGTACGGGCCGTCCCTGACGTCCCGGTAGTCCTGGACCCGGATCTCGATCAGGTCCGACAGGCCCGCGTCCGCGACGCGCTTGCCGGCGTAGGCGGCCTGCTCGGCGGAGAGGGTCACCCCGGTGACCCGGGCGCCGTACTCGCGAGCCGCGTGGAGGGCCATCGAGCCCCAGCCGCAGCCGATGTCGAGGAGCCGGTCGCCCTCCTTCAGTGCGAGCTTGCGGCACACCAGGTCGAGCTTGTCGCGCTGCGCGTCCTCCAGGGTCCCGCCGTCCTCCCAGTAGGCGCAGGAGTAGACCATGGACGGGCCGAGGACCAGTTCGTAGAAGTCGTTGCCGACGTCGTAGTGGTGGCTGATGGCCTCCTTGTCGCGACGCCTGGTGTGCAGAGTGCCGGTGCGGCGGCGCACCTCCTCGGGCGGCGGGGCCGGCGGGAGCGAGGGGCCGGCGAGGCGCAGCAGCCCTTTCGCGAAGGCCCTGGCCCTCGGGTCGCGGACCGGGTGGACGGCCTCCCCGTCCCCCGCGCCGCGGTCCCAGATCAGTGCGGCCAGCAGGTCCAGGGCGTCGTACAGGTCACCGTCGATGTCGAGTTCGCCCGCCACCCAGGCGCGGGCCAGGCCCAGTTCGCCCGGCTTCCAGAGCAGCCTGCGCAGTGCGCGCCTGTTGCGGATGACGAGCACGGGGGCACCGGGCGGTCCGGACTCGCTGCCGTCCCAGGCCCGGATCCGGACCGGCAGCTTTTCTCCCAGAAACTCCTCGGCGAGAGCGGTCAGCCGCAATGCGGCGTCAGCCATGGCGCACACCTCCGTGATGGTGTTCCCAATCTGCCCAAACATGCCCGAACGCGGCCGAACATGCCTGCAACCACGCCGAGCACCCACGGCGCCACGGCGAGGTACGTCCCCTCAACAGTCCGCCGCGCGCACCCCATTCCGCTACGGCGCAAGGAAAGGGCAAAAAATGTGCACCATACATGCACCCCCGCGCCGCGGGCCGCGCGTCCCTCACTCCGCGCCGACCGTGTCCACGACCATCCCCTCCCGGCCGTCCCCGGCCCCGGAACGCGCCGAAGGGGCCGCCCGCACCACGGATGGCGGGCGGCCCCTTCGGGCGTCGTGCGTGTACTGCCGGTGCGCGGGCGAGTGGTCCCGCGACGGGGCGTCAGGAGGCCTTGGCCTTCTCGCCCTCGGGCTTGGCGGCGGCCGGAGCCGGGGCCGGCTTGGCGGCCTCGTAGAACTCCTCGCGCGGCGTCTCCATGGCGCCGAGCGAGACGACCTCGCGCTTGAGGAACATGCCGAGGGTCCAGTCGGCGAAGATCCGGATCTTCCGGTTCCAGGTCGGCATGGCCAGGCCGTGGTAGCCACGGTGCATGTACCAGGCGAGACGGCCCTTGAGCTTGATCTTCATCTTGCCGACGACGATCATCGCGACGCCCTTGTGCAGCCCCAGACCGGCGACCGCACCCTTGTTGGCGTGGCTGTACTCCTTCTGCGGGAAGCCCCGCATGCCGGAGATCACGTTGTCGCCGAGGACCTTGGCCTGACGCAGCGCGTGCTGGGCGTTCGGCGGGCACCAGGCGTTCGGGTTGCCCGCGCGGCGGCCGACCATGTCCGGCACCTGGGCGTTGTCGCCCGCGGCCCAGATGTAGTCGGTGCCCTGGACCTGGAGCTTCTCGGAGGTGTCCACGTGACCGCGCGGGCCGAGCGGCAGGCCGAAGCGGGCCAGCGCCGGGTTCGGCTTCACACCGGCCGTCCACACGATGGTGTTGGAGTCGACCTCCAGGCCGTTCTTCAGCACCACGTGACCGTCGACGCAGGAGTCCATGGACGTCGAGAGGAAGATCTCGACACCGCGGGACTCCAGGTGCTCCCGGCCCCAGGTGCCCAGCTTCGGACCGACCTCGGGAAGGATCTTGTCGGCGGCGTCGACGAGGATGAAGCGCATGTCCTCGCGCTTCACGTTCGTGTAGTACTTCGCCGCGTCGCGGGCCATGTCCTCGACCTCGCCGACGGTCTCCGCACCGGCGAACCCGCCGCCCACGAAGACGAACGTCAGCGCCTTGCGGCGGACTTCCTCGTCGGTCGTGGAGTCGGCCTTGTCCAGCTGCTCCAGGACGTGGTTGCGCAGACCGATGGACTCCTCGATGCCCTTCATGCCGATGCCCTGCTCGGCGAGGCCGGGGATCGGGAAGGTGCGGGAGACCGCGCCCATCGCGATGACCAGGTAGTCGAAGGGCAGCTCGTAGGCCTCGCCGACCAGCGGCGCGACCGTGGCGACCTTGCGGTCCTGATCGATGGTGGTGACGCGCCCGGTGAGCACCTCGGCCTTCGGCAGGACGCGTCGCAGCGGGACGACGACATGCCGGGGGGAGATGCTGCCTGCGGCGGCTTCGGGGAGGAAGGGCTGGTACGTCATGTACGAGCGCGGGTCGACGACCGTGACGGTCGCCTCTCCGTAGCGCATCTTCTTCAGAATGCGTCGAGCTGCGTACAGGCCTACGTACCCACCGCCTACTACGAGGATCCTGGGACGCTCCGTGGTGCTCATGCCATCGAGTATCCACCCCTCTCCCGTGCACCCCTCGTGAGCCCCTTCACAAGGTTTCCCGCACCCTCTGCTACACTTCGCCGCCCCCGTGACCGAGGTCATGGCGGCGGCGGGGAACCACGCCACGTGGACAAACGTTGTCCACCCCCTGTGAGCTGGCCCTTGTGCCCGGCGGGGCGAAGAACCGGCCAGCCGCTCCACACTCCGGAAACGCGCCCGGAACACTCCCGCACGAACACGGAACGACCCCGCGAACGACTCCGCACCCCCATAAGGGCCTCAAGCACCCTTCACGGAGCCGAATTCCTTGTGAAGAAGTTCACGAACTTCGTCGCGGCGCGGCGCACGAAGAGCCCCCGAGAGCCCCACCGCACCTCAAAAGTGCAGGCCGGACCCCGCATGAGCACTCGCGGAATATCCGCCACGACCCCGACGCCCTGCGCGTCCCGACCGCGCCGACCGCGCTCGGTGACGACCCGTACCGCGAGGACGCCGACGTCAAGAAGCTCACCGGCTCGTGCGGGCTCCACCGGCTCCGGGCCGGAAGCTACGGGGTCGCCTGCCGGATCAACGACGGCGAACTCGTCATCCTCGTCGTCAAGGTGGGCGACCGGCGGGACGTGTACCGCAACCTGTAGGCGGTCAGGCCAAGGACCATCCGATGCCGTCGAGGATGTCGTGCTCGCTGACGACGACCTCCCGGGCCCCGACCCGCTTCATCACGGCGAGCAGGATCAGCGCGCCGCACGTGATCACGTCGACCCGTCCCGGGTGCATCGCGCCGATCGCCGCGCGTTCGGCGTGCGTGGAGGCGGCGAGCCGCGCGGTGATCTCCTCGACCCGTTCCAGGGAGATCCGGGAGTGGTGGATCGCCTCGGAGTCGTAGCGGTCCAGCCCGAGGGCGATCGCGGCCACCGTGGTGACGGTCCCGGCCAGGCCGACGAGGGTGGCCGCACCGGTGAGCGGGACGCTCTCCTCGGCCAGGTCGAGCGCCGCGTCGATGTCGGCGCGGATCGCGTCGAGCCGCTCCGGCGTCGGCGGATCGGCCACGACGCCGTCGTGGACCAGGTGCCGCTCGGTCATCCGTACGCAGCCCATGTCCACGGAGCGCGCCGCCCGCACGCGGTCGTCGCCGACGACGAACTCGGTGGAGCCGCCGCCGATGTCCACGACGAGGTACGGCTTCGCGAGGTGGTCGCGGCCCGCGAGCTCCTTGGTGGCACCGGTGAAGGAGAACTCCGCCTCCTGGTCACCGCTGATCACCTCGGGGTCGACGCCCAGGATGTCGCGCACGCCGCTGACGAACTCGTCCCGGTTCTCCGCGTCGCGCGAGGCGGAGGTGGCGACGAAGCGGAGCCGCGGCGCCCCGTACCCCTCGATCACCTCCGCGTACCGGCGGCAGGCGGCGAACGTCCGCTCCAGCGCCTCGGGGGCGAGCCGGCCGGTGCGGTCCACGCCCTGGCCGAGCCGGACGATCTCCATCCGGCGGTCGAGCTCGACGAGTTCACCGGTGGCCGGGTCGGCATCGGCGACGAGCAGACGGATGGAGTTGGTACCGCAGTCGATGGCGGCCACACGGGTCATGGATGCTCCTGCTCCTGTGGAGAGTTCGCCCCTCCGGTCCTGCCGGGGAGCACGGGCCGGTGTGCGGCTCCCGGACCGGGTCACGGCTCGCGGGCCGGACGGCCGGTCGGGGCCGCGCACCGGGGCGGGACGGTCAGCCCTCGTCCGATGCGTCCGATTCCTCCGGTGCGCAGGGCGTCACGCACGGCCCCTTGCGCCACCACTCGGGCAGCATCGCGATCGCCTCGTCGCCCAGCGGGTTGACTCCGGGCCCCGCGGCGAGCGAGTGCGCGACCAGGACGTGCAGGCACTTCACCCGGTCCGGCATGCCGCCCGCGCTGGGAAAGCCCTCCAGCACCTCGATGGCGTCGCGCCGGGCGATGTAGTCCTCGTGCGCGGCCCGGTAGGCGGCGGCCAGCTCGGGGTCCGTGCCGAGGCGCTCGGTCATCTCCTTCATGACGCCGTTCGCCTCCAGCGTGCCGATCGCGGACGCGGCACGCGGGCACGTGAGGTAGTACGTGGTCGGGAACGGGGTGCCGTCCTCCAGCCGGGGCTGCGTCTCGACGACGTCCGGGTTGCCGCACGGGCAGCGGTGCGCGATCGCGCGCAGCCCGCGGGGCGGGCGGCCCAGCTGCTCCCGGAACGCGGCGATGTCCGCCTCGGTGGGCTCGGTGGGCTCGGTCTGCGGAGGGGGGGTTTCCATGCCTGCCTAGTTCTGGGTTCTGGGGTCTGCCGATGGTGACGGGGTGGGGACGGGGACGGGCGGGCGGATCAGCCGCGGTCGGCTTCGTCGACGCCGTCCCAGAGGTTGGAGTGCCACGGCCGGCCGGACTTGTCCGTCTCGCCGTTGCGCTCCTTGACCGCGTCGGGGTCGATCACCGTGTAGCCCGTCTCCCCGGGGAGAAGATAGTGCAGGTGCTTGCGGGCCAGCTGCCTGATGTAGGCGTCGTCCTGGAGCCGCGCCTTCTCGTCGCGCAGTTCCTCGGTGCGGACGCGGGCCTCGCGCGCAAGTCGTTCCTGGTCGGCGATCTCGTCCCGCTGCGACACGTACTGCCGCATCGGGTACGCCAGCGCGACCACGAGGGAGCACACGATGAGCGCCAGGAAGGCCGCCCGGCCGGTGAGCCGGGAGCGGCGGTCCTGGCGGCGGTTCTGCGACCGGTAGACACGGGCGGCGGTCTGCTCGCCGAGCAGCCGCAACCGGGTCGCGGTGGAGAACCGGTCCCGGTCCTTCGCGGCCATGTCTCCGCCTCCCCACTACGCACGTCCGTCCCCGCACACGGTACGGGACCGGGTGCGGGGACGGACGGAGGCCGGGGCCTTCGGGCCGTGCGGGCCCGGAGGGCGTCGGCCCTCACGGTGCCGATCGGTGCGCGGACGGCGCGCCGATCGGTCCTGGAACGGCGTGCCGATCAGTCCGCCGGGCGGAACCGGGGGAACGCCGAGCGGCCCGCGTACACCGCGGCGTCGTCGAGGATCTCCTCGATGCGCAGCAGCTGGTTGTACTTGGCGACACGGTCCGAACGGGCCGGGGCGCCGGTCTTGATCTGGCCGCAGTTCACCGCGACGGCGAGGTCGGCGATGGTGACGTCCTCGGTCTCGCCGGAACGGTGCGACATCATGCACTTGAAACCGTTGCGCTGGGCGAGCTCGACGGCGTCCAGGGTCTCGGTCAGCGAGCCGATCTGGTTGACCTTGACGAGCAGGGCGTTGGCGGAGCCCTCCTCGATGCCGCGGGCCAGGCGCTCCGGGTTGGTGACGAACAGGTCGTCGCCGACGATCTGCACCTTGGCGCCGAGCCTGTCGGTGATGATCTTCCAGCCGGCCCAGTCGTCCTCGAACAGCGGGTCCTCGATGGAGACCAGCGGGTACGCGGAGACGAGCTCCTCGTAGTACTCGGTCATCTCGGCGGCCGAGCGGGACTTGCCCTCGAACTCGTACGTGCCGTCCTTGTAGAACTCGGACGCGGCGACGTCGAGCGCGAGCGCGATGTCCTTGCCCGGGACGTAGCCGGCCTCCTTGATGGCCTCGACGATGAGGTCGAGGGCGGCGCGGTTCGACTCCAGGTTCGGCGCGAAGCCGCCCTCGTCGCCGAGGCCGGTCGACAGGCCCTTGGTCTTCAGGACCTTCTTCAGGGTGTGGTAGACCTCGGCACCCCAGCGCAGGGCCTCGGAGAAGGACTCCGCGCCGATCGGGGCAATCATGAACTCCTGGATGTCGACGTTGGAGTCGGCGTGCGACCCACCGTTGAGGATGTTCATCATCGGGACGGGCAGCAGGTGCGCGTTCGGGCCGCCGAGGTAGCGGAACAGCGGCAGGTCCGAAGCCTCGGAGGCGGCGTGGGCGACGGCCAGCGAGACGCCGAGGATGGCGTTGGCGCCGAGCGAGCCCTTGTTCTCGGTGGCGTCCAGGTCGAACATCGCCTGGTCGATCAGCCGCTGCTCGGTGGCGTCGTAGCCGACGAGCTCCGGACCGATCTGCTCGATCACGGCGAGGACGGCCTTCTCGACGCCCTTGCCCTGGTAGCGGTTGGGGTCGCCGTCACGAAGCTCAATGGCCTCGAACGCACCGGTGGAGGCGCCGGACGGCACAGCAGCACGGCCCGTGCTGCCGTCGTCGAGGCCGACCTCGACCTCGACCGTGGGGTTCCCCCGGGAGTCGAGGATTTCTCGGGCTACGACGACGTCGATGGACGGCACGAGGCATCTCCTTCTGGGATATGACGCTGGTTCTGCAGGGTCACGTTGGCCTTGCGACAAGAGCCTAACCGGCCCGGCCCTCTCGACCCCACGACCGCCCGCCCGCTGGGACGAAAAAGGACCCGAGGGCGCACGATCCAGGACAAACGACAAGGGTGTTACGGATCAGTGACGACAAAAGTTGAAGCGACGGGCGCCGCGCACCGGAACGACACGTCGGACGGATGACAAGTCGTGCGGGTGACGCGCCAGACGGGAGCGGCACCCGCCGGGCGGGGCCACCACGCAGAAGCCCCGGCCCGGCGCGGACGGGGAAACGCGCGCCGGGCCGGGGCGGCTCGGGGAGGAGGGAGCCGGGCCTACTTCGTCAGGTGCAGCTGCTGACCCGGGTAGATCAGGTCGGCGTCCTGGACGATGTCCTTGTTCAGCTCGAACAGCCGCTGCCAGCCGCCCTCGACGCCGTGGTCCGCGGCGATCTCGCTGAGGGAGTCGCCGACGGCGACCTTGTACTCGCCGTCACCCTTCTTGACCTTCTTGCCGGTCGGGGTGGTGACGGTCTTCTTCGACTCGGCACGCGGGGCGGCGTGACGCTCCGAGCGGGAGGCGGCCGGGGCCTCGGTGCGCTCGGCCTTCTTCGGCTGGGCCTGCTGCGGCTGCTGACGCTTCGGCGCCGAGGGGGTGCTCTGCTGCTTGGAGGCACCGGACTTGGCGGAGGAACCGGTGTTGACGCCCGGGTCCACACCGTCGTTGCGCAGGTTGCCGGCCCCGGCGCAGCCCCAGGCGTTCGGTCCCTGCATGGCGAGGAGGCGCTCGGCGGTGGCGATCTGCTGGGCCTTGGTGGCCAGGTCGGCACGCGGGGCGTACTGCGTGCCGCCGGCGGCGGCCCAGCTGGACTGCGAGAACTGCAGACCGCCGTAGTAGCCGTTGCCGGTGTTGATGGACCAGTTGCCACCGGACTCGCACTGGGCGACGGCGTCCCAGGTGGCGACGGAAGCGGCGGAGGCGTTGGTCGCACCCATCAGCGGAACGGCGACGGCGGTGCCGGCGACACCGGCGAGCGTGGCGATCCGGACGGCCTTGGACGAACGGCGGTGCTTGCCCTTGCCGGAAAACAGCATGGAACTTCTCCTCACCGACGCCTACGAGGTGAGCTGTCGGGTTCGGGCCAAGTGAGTTGCCCGGTCGCACGTCCTAGCACGCGACTTCACCCCAAGCCGGTCCTGATGCGTCTTTCGACGATCGGGCCGGCGCCTACCTGGGTCCCCCGCTCCTGCCTACGGCGCTTTCGCGTCTGTTCCCTCCGACCGACGGCAGGATTCGGCGTGACGGTCGACGGGGCCCGCGGTGCGAGCGGTTTCGAACGTAAACACACCCAACCTCTACTTTCAAAGATGAACACATCGGACAATATGCCCTTACTTGCATCCGACGAACTGACGTTTCCGCAGGTCGGGGGTGATACGCGAGAGCACCTCGGACGCAACACACCAAAGAACACAAAGAGACCCATGTCTCACTTGAACGGAAGTGGACATAGGTCTCTAAAGCACCCCAGGTTTTGAGGCTCCCTCAGCCGGTCGGCAAGCCGCCCTCAGTCGGCCTTCACATCGAGGTCGAGGCTCTGGCCAGGGAGGATGAGGTCCGGATCGGAGCCGACGACGTCCTTGTTGGACTCGTAGAGCGCGGTCCACCCACCGGGAACCTTCTGTGCATCAGCAATCGCCCAGAGATTGTCACCGGGACGGACGGTGTACGCGTCGTCGGCGACCGGGGCCCCCGCGTCGCGCGCCCCGCCCTCGCCCCGGGAGGCGTGACGGCCCGACTCGCGGTCGTCGCCGCCGGTCGAGCCCCGCCCCTCCTCGGCGGCCGGGGCGCCGCGGTGCTTGCCGCCCGCGCCCGCGCTTCCGGGCACCCGGGACGGCACGGAGGAGCCGGAGGAATCGGAGGGAACGGAGGGATCGGAGGTGCTGGAGGAGCCGGAGGGGCTCGAACCGGATGAACCGGATGAACCGGGCGCATCACCGGCGTCGGCGGAACGGGAGGGGTCGGAGGACGGGGACGCCGACTCGGTGGCCGGGGGCTTCGTGGACGGCTCGGCGTCCCCCTTCGGCTCCTCGGCCTCGCCGGAGGGCGTGGCACCGTCGGCCGGGGACGTCGATGCGTCCCCGGACGCCTGCTCGTTCCCGGTGGCCCCGGTCGGCTCGGCGGAGGGCGTCGTTCCCGGGTCCACCCCGGGCAGCGTCCCGTCCGTCGCGAGGCCGGAGATCACCGCACAGCTCGGCCATGCCTTCGGACCCCGGGCGTCGAGGATCTTCTCGGCCACCGCGATCTGCTGCGCCCGGCTGGCGAGGTCGGCCCGCGGCGCGTACGACTCACCGCCGTACGCCTTCCACGTCTCCGGTGTGAGCTGGAGGCCGCCGTAGGAGCCGTTGCCGAAGTCGGCGCTCCACGTACCACCGCTCTCGCACTCGGCCACCCGGTCCCATGTCGTGGCGTCGGCCGCCTGCGCGGCGCCCGCGCCGAGCAGCGGGATGGCGATGGCGGATCCGGTCACACCCGCGGCGACGACGATGGCGGGTGCCTGACGAGGGCGACGGTGTCGGCCGTTCGCGGAGCCCATGGAATTGCCTTCCGTGTGACGGACAAGGTCTGACGAGCGACTGGTGAGTCGAACGGTGAACCTAGCCGGACCCGAACGCGTGTCACAAGTCGATGCAGCACGGATCACGTCAAAGTCACAGAGCTGACGTGGCGTCAGTTTTGACTGTTCCGGGGCGGGGTGTGAACTCCACGGGCAGGGTGCGCAGTCCGCGCATGATGAGCCCTCCACGCCACCGCATATCGGCGGGTTCCACCGCGAGTCGCAGGTCCGGAAGGCGGGTCAGCAGCGTGGCCAGTGCGGTCCGTCCCTCCAGCCGGGCGAGCGGCGCGCCCAGGCAGTAGTGGATGCCGTGCCCGTATCCGAGGTGCTGATTGTCACGTCGCGCGAGGTCGAGCGTGTCGGGCTCGTCGAAGCGCGCCGGGTCGCGGTCGGCGGCGGCGAGGACGACGAGGACCGGGTCCCCGGTCGCGATGTCCCGGCCGCCGAGCGTCAGCGGCTCGGTGGCGAACCGCCAGGTCGCCAGCTCCACCGGTCCGTCGTACCGCAGCAGCTCCTCGATCCCGGTTTCCAGCAGCCCGCCCTCGCCCGCGTCGAGGGAGTGTTGCAGCCGTGCCCGCTGTACGGGGTTGCGCAGCAGCGCGTACACCCCGTTGCCGATCAGGTTGACCGTCGTCTCGAACCCGGCGAAGAGAAGGATGAAGGCCATGGCCGCCGCCTCGTTCTCGGTGAGGTGCTCGCCGTGGTCGCTCGCCCTGATCAGTCCGGAGATCAGGTCGTCCGCCCCGTCCTCCCGCAGGCCCTCCCGCTTGCGGTGGATCAGTTCGGCGAGGTAGCCGCGCATCTTCTTCACCGACCTGGCGACCCCGCCGCGCGGGCCGCCGCCGTGCCGGATCATCATGCCCGCCCAGTCCCGGAAGTCGTCCTGATCCTCGCGCGGCACCCCCAGCAGGTCGCAGATGGCGTAGATGGGGAGCGGGAACGCGAAGTCGTGGATGAGGTCGGCCCGCCCCTCGGCGGCGAAACGGTCGATGAGCCGGTCCGTCAGTTCCTGTACGCGCGGCGCGAACTCGGCGACCCGGCGCGGGGTGAACGCCTTGGACACGAGTCGGCGCAGCCGGGTGTGGTCGGGCGGGTCGATGTTCAGCAGGTGCGTCATCAGCTCCGCCTTGCGCTCGCCGGGAATGCCGGTCTTCCCCTTGGCGTGTGCCGGTTCGGCGTGGTGGGCCGGGTTCTTGGAGAGCCGGGTGTCGGCGAGTGCCTGCCGGGCGTCCGCGTACCGGGTCACCAGCCATGCCTCGACGCCGCTGGGCAGCGCGGTGCGGTGCACGGGGCTGTGCTCGCGCAGCCAGGCGTAGGCCGGGTACGGGTCGGTGGCGAACTCCCAGGTGAACAGTTCGGGGGCACCGGCGGGGCGGTCGGCGGGGCCGTGCTCGGGACGGTCCGCAGGCCGGTCGGCAGGGCGGTGCTCGGGACGGTCCGCGGGCCGGTCGGCAGGGCGGTGCTCGGGATGGTGCTCGGGATGGTCGGCGGGGCTGTGGTTCACCCCCCGACGTTATCCGCCGCCGTCCGGGGCCCGTCCGCGCGGTGCCGCCCGGTCCCCGGCCAGGGCCCGGGCGGGGCCGCCGGTACTGTTCCGGGTGTCAGCCGACGCCTTCGACGGCGCGGATGGCGTCCCGGTAGGCGCGGCCGGCGGCCCGCAGCGCGGCCTCGGGGTCCACGCCGTCCCGTTCGGCGCGCACGGCGAGGGCGAGGAGTTCGTAGCCGACGCCCTCGCCCGCGGGCAGCGGCACGTCGAGCCCGGCGGTGCGGACCCGGGAGGCGAGTTTCGCCCCGAGCGCCAGTCCGGGCTGGCCGACCGGCACCCCGTCGGTGACCGACGCACGCCGCTTCTCCACGGCCTTCGTCCGCAGCCAGTGCTCGCGCACGTCCTCGGCGGTCTCGGCGGTCTCGTCGCCGAAGACGTGCGGATGGCGGTGGATGAGCTTCTCGACGATGGTCGCGGCCACGTCGTCCACGGAGAACGGCTCCTCCCCGTCCTCGGGGCGGCCCTCCTCGGCGATCCGGGCGTGGAAGACGACCTGGAGGAGCACGTCCCCCAGTTCCTCGCGCAGTTCCTCGCGGTCGCCGTCCTCGATCGCCTCGACGAGTTCGTACGCCTCCTCGACGGCGTACTTGGCGAGGCCCTCGTGGGTCTTCTGCGAGGTCCACGGGCATTCCCGGCGGATCCGGTCCATGACCTGGACCAGGTCGAGGAGCCGGGCGCCGGGCAGGTCGTAGGAGCCGGGCAGCAGTTCCAGGTCCGGCATGTCCACCCGGCCGGAACCGGCGAGCCGGGCGAGCCCGTCCGTCAGCGGCCGGTTCCCCTCGCCGCCGGTGAGGAGGACCACGGTCCGGCCGCCGGCGCAGGCGTCGACGAGTTCCTGCGCGTCGAGCACGGCATGCTCGACGGCGACGCCCGCCTCGCGCAGATAGGGCAGCTGCGGATTGTCCGGCTCGGCGCAGAGCACCCGGTCCGCGGCGTGCAGCGCCTGCCAGGCGGGCCAGGACAACAGCCCGGGCGCCACTCGGTGGCTGGCGGTGAGCAGGACGATACGGCCGACGTCTTCAGCGTTCACCGTTCGAATCTACCTCCGGCCGCCCGGGCCTCGTTCCCATGGACCTCGCACGGCAGCGGCCCGGACTGCGCACATCGGTGCGCCCGGCACCGGTCGTAGCACTGCGCGTACGGCCCTGTGACCGGGCAGGTCCACCCGACGGGTGTTCCACACCGGGCGACCCCTGCCGGTTGCGGCACTATCCGTCCACGGACGCCGGGCCGACCGGCGTCGTCACAGCAACCCGCACCGCGCCGGTGGCCGAGAGAGCGAGCTGCACGACCGCGCCCTCCCGGGGGTGGATCGCGATGACGGCGGGGACGCCCACACCCATCGGTACATGGCGTACGGCCCAGCCCGCGTCCCCGAGGCGAGCCCGAGCGCGGGCCAGCGCCTGAACGGCCCCGGCCTCCGGCATCGGCCGGGTCGACCAGGTGTGATGGACCGAGACTCCGGACCCGTCCCGGACGATGCCAAGGCCCTCCCCCGGTTGTGTGGGGGCCGATCCGGCCCGCAGAACGTCGTAGATCCGGCTGGAGAGGTCGAGGGCACGACGCGTACCGGGATCACCGGGTTGCGGGGTCTCCGGCTGCGGGGCTTCCAGCGCGGCGGGATCGGCCGCGGTCGCCGTCGAGGACTTTCCCGCCGGGAGAAAACAGGGGGACCGCACCTTGAGGGTGGCAATTCCCTCGCCCTTGGCACGGTCCAGAACACCGGTGATGCCTTCCATCCAGAAGTCATCGTGGTCGGTACGCATACTGACCCAGGGGTAAGGGCCGGACATATCCTTCTTGTCCGATGAATTGAATCTGTATCCCTGCTTCAGCCAGGCATCCCGTGCCTGCAGCACGAGGTTCCTGGCCTCGCTCCCCGGAACACCGGTCAGCTTGTAGAAGAGGGTCACCTGCCGTCGATCGTCGGGGCCGTGGTCGTCCCTGGCGATGCAGGGGCCGACGGTCTCGGGACCCGTACGCTCCAGTGTCGGCTTGGGGGACATGCCGTCCACCGCCTGATGGATGATTTCCTCTGCCCGGTCGATCGCCTGCTGCTCGTCCATGGTGACCTGTTTCGGTTCCTCTCCGCTGTCTTCGTGTGCACCGCATGCAGCCACCAGGACCGTCATGGCCGTCAACGCGGCAGCCATGACTGCCTTCCGAGGGTTCACGGCTGTCCTCCGGTGACGATCTTCGCCAGGCTGTTGAGGGGGTCGTCGTCCCAGTACTGGGAATGCGCGGGCATCGTCTCGCCGTCCGAGCCCGGAAACTTGCCGGCCGGGACGTCGAAGACCGTGCCACCGAAGTCGTCGGAAACCGGGTCGGTTCCGTGAACGATCGAGTGATCGTCGAACAGCCTCATGTACGCCTTCGGGTTGAGGGGGGCCAAGGGACCCGCTGGGGGCGGAGCAAGGTTGATCAGGTCGTTCTTGGCCGTGGCCGCAAAGACACGGTCCGGTGGGATGTTCAGGTCCTTTGCGTGATCCACACCCACACCCGGGCTGCCCACCATGATCGCGTTGTCGACGGGGAGGTCCGGGTGGGAACTCATCGTCTGGCCCGCCACCAGGGACCCGTAGCTGTGCCCCAGCAGCGTCTGGTTCACGTCGCGATGGTTCGCCTCCTCGATGCCCTGTAGGAAGTTGCCCAGCGGCTCCTCGGCCTTGTCGGCCCACTTCGTCTCCGTGGCATCGGTCCAGATGCCCTGCGGGGCGTCGTAACCGAGCCACACGATCGAGGCTGTCTCCCGAGAGCCGTCGACGGCTGCCGCCTGCGCCTGGAGAAGCTGAGCCCTGTTGATGTCCCCATCGATGGACCCCAGCCTGGCGAACGTTCCGGGCACGTAGGTCACCACGTTGTCCGCGGTGTCGGGGTTTCCGATGGAAACGATGGCGCGCCCCATGTCCTTGCTGTCGAATCCGAGCAGGTAGGGGCGGGTGGTCTCGTCCGTATAGCTGTCGAAGCGCCTCTGGATGTCGTCGATGCCGTTGAGGCAGCTCTCGAACTCCTGCTTCTTCTCGTCCCACTCCTTCCATTCCTCGGTCGTACCCGTCGCGCTCGTGAGCTCCTCACCGGTCAACGGGTCGAAGAAGGGCTCGTCGTGCCGGGGCTCCTTCTTGAGCCAGGCCTCGTACTCCATCTGCTTGGCGGCACACTGTTCCGCGAGCACGAGACGGTTCGCGTCGTCGCGCACGTCGGAGGGCAGGCCGTCGAGCGCTCCGATGCTCGCGGGGTGCATGGCGACGTAGGCCGCCCGCTGCTCGTCGGAGAGGCCCTTCCACCAGTTGGCGTTGTCCTGGGGCCAGTCGTTCTTCGGCGGCGGCTCGATCGTGTCGAGGTAGGCGTCCGCAGCGCCGCGGACCCCGCCCGTGTCGGACGTCACGTCCGCCCAGTCCTGCGCGGAGACCGTCAGGTCGTCATCGGCCTTCAGCGCGCGTAGTTTCGGGGCCCACTTGGCGTCGGCCTCCGTGGCTTCCTCAAGTGCGTCGGCGATCCGGTTCGCGTACCCCGTCGCCTTGCCGTAGTGGGGGTTCGGGTGGATGTTCATGGCCTGGCGTTCCACGGCGTCGGACGTCCCGGTTCCTCCGGCGTTCCCGGTCACCGTGCCGCCTTCGGCCGTCTTCTCCTCGCCGGGCCTCCTGCCCGCCGGGAACATGACCGAGCCGTCCGGGTTCACCGTGCAGCCGTCGGCGGCCGCGTCCTCGCACGCGCTGAGCAGCTTTCGCCTGGCTGCCGCCATGTCGAAGGCGAAGCCGTTGAGGGCCGTGCTGATCACGCCGCACTCGGTCTGTGTGTAATGGAAGTTCTTCGCCAGGGCTCGGAGCTGTGCCTGCGATGCCTGCGCCGCCTCGCCCTCCAGGCTCTTGCGCATCCCGGTGGCGACGGCGTTCTCGATATGGTCCTTGGCCGCCTGCGCCGACCGGCTCATGGCGCGGTACGCGTCGGCGGCCTCCTCGAATCGGACCGGTTCGAGGGCCTTGAGCGTGCGGAAGTCCATGTCCGCCGTCACCGGCCCGTGGGCCGGCCGCCGACAGGTGCCGTGTCCGCGTATTTCCTTCTCATCCTGTCGATCTCGGCCCTGACCGCTTCATCGGTCTTCAGCTGGTCGTTGCCCACCTGTTCCAAGAGTCGTTGCAGGGAGCCGCACCGCTCGCTGATGCCTTCGGCGTACTTCTTCCAGGAGTCGTACACCTCCTTCTGTGCCGCCGCGCTCAGACAATCCGCCACCCGGCCGATCCCGGCCTGACCGTCCGCCAGTTCGGTCAACGCGGTACCGACGCCTTTACATAAGGAACCGATCCCTTCGCCCGCGGTGAGCCATGCCTTCTTGCTGGACTTCAGTCCGCCGGTGACGGTGCCGGTCGAGGCGCCCGGATCAGCCGGTACATGATTCAACTGCATTGTCACTGCTTGCCGATGGGTCACATCGGCCTTGATCTGCTCCCACTCGTCCCATGCCATGGGTGGCCCCTCCCGTTCACTTCCACGAATCGCGCCGGACCGAGGAGACTACCTTGCACAGGCAAATGCCTGGGGAGCACGGAGCGTCGGGAACGGCGGCGGGGACGGCGGGGAGCCGAGACGGGAAGGAGGGCAGGAAAGAGGGGGCGGTCGGCTGTACGGCGTCCGACGGATCATCCCTGGGCGGACCCCGCCGCCGTGCGCACCGCCCCCGGCGGGCGCGGCTACGCCCCGGCCTCCGGCCCCGCTCCGGCGGGCTTGGTGACCTGGGAGATCCACGGAGCCTGGTAGCCCGCGAGCTGGGTCTGCTCGTCGTTCCAGGTGCCGTAGCGCGGGTTCACGTCGACCTTCAGTGCCTTCGACGCCTTGCTCAGGGCCGCGCCGACGGCCTGCTGTCCCTCGGGCTGCCGCAGGTCGGCGCCGAGCGCCTCGGCCAGCTTCGTCAGCTGGACCTGCTCGCGCAGCACGGCGTCGATCTGGTCGGGCGCGACCCAGCTCTGCTGGAGCATCGCCGTCCGCAGTCGTTCCTCTCCCCCGGACTGGGCGACCGCCGCCTTGCGCATCTGCTGGATCTCGTTGCGGTTGACGGTCACACCGGCGTCCTGTGTCGCCCGGTCCAGGACCTTGTCGAAGATCAGCCCGTGCAGCTTGGCGCGGCCGAGCTGTCCGGAGTTGTCGATGAGCTGGTCGGCGCCTTGGGCGTCGCGCTGGGCGTCGCGCACCGCCGCCACCTGGCCCTGGAGGGTGGACACCTCGATCCGGTCACCGCCGACGAGGGCCGCGGCGCCCGGATGGGCCTCGCTGCCGCAGGCGGTGAGGAGCGGGGCGCCGGCCAGCAGGGCGGCGGAGACGATGAACGCGGTGCGACGGCGGCGGTGCAAAGGAACCTCCCGGGGAGACTTTGTGCATCAGTGCACAAGACCTTGCGGTGATCGATGGTAGGCAGTGGACGGCATCGGGGCCACTGGTTCGACCAACGATTCGGGAGGAGTTGGGGATGTGGGCCCCGCGCGGCGCCCGTCGCGGTCCGTCGGCGCCCGCCCGCGCCGCGGGGTCAGGGCACACGTTCGGCCACCGCGGGGGCCCGGTGGGCGTCCGGGCGCAGCATGATCGCGCGCGAGACGACGAAGGTGATCGGGATGGCGGCGGCCGCCGCGACCGGCGGCGCGTACCGGCTGCCGAGCCCGGCGACGTCGACCAGCAGGTACACCCCGCCGGTCGTGATGACGAAGTTGGCCGCGTTGGTGAGCGGGAAGAGCAGGAACTTCCGCCAGGTGGGCCGGGTCCGGTAGGTGAACCGGCAGTTGAGGAAGAAGGAACCGGTCATGCTCAGCGCGAAGGCGGCCACATGGGCCGCGATGTACGGCAGCG
Organism: Streptomyces sp. NPDC056061; assembly: GCF_042266885.1. Lineage (NCBI taxonomy): Bacteria > Bacillati > Actinomycetota > Actinomycetes > Kitasatosporales > Streptomycetaceae > Streptomyces > Streptomyces sp. NPDC056061. The sequence goes on from NZ_JBHJWQ010000035.1 coordinate 48,389, forward strand.
GGTTCAGCAGGAGCAGGTAACAGCCATAGTACGTAGCGGTGTTCACGACACCGACGACGGCGAAGCGCACCATCTGCGCGGTGACCGTCATCGGCGTGCGAGCTCCCGACGCCCCGGTGCCGACGAGGTTCCCGACGTGCGTTCCGAGGGGCGTGCCGTCGTGGCGTCGGTGGCCTTCACCAGGAAGTGCGGGCGCCGCTTCACCTCGTAGTAGATGCGGCCGACGTACTCGCCGACCACGCCGAGCATCACCATCTGGACGCCGGCAAGGGCGGTGACCACCACGATGAGCGTGACGTATCCGGGGGTGTCGACCCCGCGCACCAGTGCCACGCCGACGATCCACGCCGCGTAGGCGAAGGCGACGGACATCAGCAGCATGCCCAGGTAGAGCGCTGCCCGCAGGGGTTTGTTGTTGAAGGAGAGCAACCCGTCCAGGCCGTAGTTGAGCAGCTTCCCGAAGGTCCAGGCGGAACGGCCCTGTTCGCGTACGGCGTTCTCGTAGCCGAACGTGGTGGTGCGGAAACCCACCCAGGCGAAGAGGCCCTTGGAGAAGCGGTTGCACTCGGTGAGTTCGAGCACGGCGTCGACGGTGCGGCGCGACAGCAGCCGGAAGTCGCCGACCCCGTCCACGAGTTCCACGTCGACCATGCGGTTGATCAGCCAGTAGTAGGCGCGCGCGGTGACGGTGCGGGTGACCCGGTCGCCCGCGCGCGTGCGGCGGGCTATCACCTGGTCGTAGCCGTTCGCGTGCTCCCGGAGCATCCGGCCCACGAGTTCCGGCGGATGCTGGAGGTCGGCGTCCATGATGACGACCGCGTCGCCCTCGGCGTGCTGGAGACCGGCCAGCATGGCCGCCTCCTTGCCGAAATTGCGGCTGAAGGAGACGTAACGGGCCCGCGGATCGGTGGCGGCCAGCTCCTGGAGGATCGCCAGGGTCCGATCGGCGCTGCCGTCGTCGACGTACACCAGCTGGAAGTCGTGTCCCAACCGGTTCATTTCGTCCGTGACGCGCTCGTGGAAGCGCGCCAGGATCTCTTCCTCGTTGAAACAAGGCACCACCAGCGAGATCAGCACTCCTCCACACGAACCCGGCCACATGTCGGAAGCCGGCGATCCGAATGACCGATGAACGTCCATCAAGTGAACTGGCCCATTTCGCAACGGGATTGGACGTTCGAGGCTGGCATATTCCTGCGTATGCCGACTTCTCGCCCTCGCCTGCGCGCGGGCTCGCTCGCCGCGCTGCTCACCGTCGCCGCCGTGTGCGCGGGCGACGCCGCGGCGCGCAGTTTCCCGTTCGGGTCGCGCACCCGCAGCATCAACGACCTGGGCAACCAGTTCGTGCCGTTTCACGCGAGACTGTGGGACCTGCTGCACAAAAACGCCGACGGCGGGGTGCTGTTCAACTGGTCGTCGGGGTTCGGAACGAGCTTCCTGCCGGATCTCGGCACCTATCTGACCAGCCCGTTCGCCCTGCTCGTCGGCGTCTTCCCGCGCGAGAGGATCGATCTCGCGGTCTATGTGGTCACCGTGCTGAAGATGGCGTCGGCCGCGGCGGTGATGGCCGTGCTGCTGCCGACGCTGCGCGGCGGGAAGTGGTGGGCGGCGGGGGTGCTGGGCGGTTCGTACGCGCTGTGCGGCTGGTCGGTCGTCGAGGCCTCGTACAACCCGATGTGGCTGGACGGCCTGATCGCGCTGCCGCTGCTCTGCCTGGCCGGTGAGTGGGCCCGGACCGGGCGGCACCGGGTCGCCGCGCCGCTGCTAGTCGCGCTGGCGTGGGCGGCGAACTTCTACACCGCCTACATGGCGACGCTCGGGGCTGCGCTGGTGCTCGCGGTACGAATGTTCACCGAGCGGGCGGAGCGGCCGGAGGTGCTGCGGGGGCTGGGACGGGCGGCGGCGACGGTGGTGCTGGGCGTCGGGATCGCGGCCCCGGTGCTGCTCCCGGTGTACCTGGGCACGAAGCACGCGTACCCGGGGTGGACCCGTTCGTTCGGGCCCGCCGCCTGGACGGACGTCTTCGCCCGGCTGCTGCCCGCCACGTACAGCTTCTTCACCCCGGCGCTGTTCCTCGGCACCGGCACTCTGCTGCTGGCGGCGGCCCTCGCCTTCCAGCGGTCCGTGCCCCGGCGCGAGCGGTGGGTGTGGCCGGGGCTGGTGGTCGGGGTCGCGCTGTCGTTGCAGTGGGAGCCGACCCATCTGCTCTGGCACGCGTTCGCCACCCCCAACGGCAGTCCGTACCGGCAGACGTTCGTGCTGGCCGGGATCGTCGTGATCGCCGCCTGGATCTCGGTGGCGCACGCGTGGCCGGACCGGCGGGCGCTGCTGGGCGGGGCCGTGGTGGTGGGGCTGGTGGCGGCCGGGGCGGGCTTCAGCGACCTGGTCACGCCGTGGACGTATCCGCTGTTCGCGGCGGGTCTGGTGGCGAGCGTCGCGGCGCTGGCCGTGGTCACGAAGGGGCGGAGGTTCGCGGTGCTGGCCGCGGTGCTGCTGATCGGCGCGCAGGCGGGTCAGGCCGCCGCGACCACCGCGTACGGCGACTTGCAGAAGCGGCGCCGGCTCGACCACTACGCGCCCTGGGGCGCGCGGCAGCGGGACCAGGCGGCGGCCGTCGCGAAAGCCGACGGCTGGCCGCGCCACCGCACCGACCCGGGCCGCCTCCAGGCCACCGGCAACGACCCGCTGCTGGTGGGCGGCCAGGGCGGCGGCTACTACAGCAGTCACACGCCCGCCGTGCTGACCCGCACGCTGCGCTCGCTCGGCGGCGGCTGGACGTCGAACGGCCGGTCCCTTCAGAGCCTGGACAACCCCGTCACCGACGCGATCTTCTCCGTCGGCGCCCGGCTGCGCAGCACCCGCGTCCCGGGGCGGAGCGTGGACGCCCCGGACGGCTGGACGGTGACGACGCGCCACGCCGACGTGCCGCCGCTGGTGACGGTGCGGCGACCGGGCGGCCCCGCGGTGTACGGCCGTTCCCCCTTCCGCAACCAGGAGAAACTGCTCGGCGCCGCCGTGTACACGGTGCCCCGGACAGAGCTGCGCACGGCGGCCGGGACGGCGGTGCCGACGCCGGGCCGGGGCGGGACCGACTACCGGGTGGGAAGCGGCGGGTACACCCTGACCGCGACCTGCCCGGCGCGCTCGGAGGTGTATCTGTGGGCGCCGGACCTGTACGGCTCGGCGCGCCTCGGCGGGTCCGGAGCGGAGATCGCGTTCAAGGGTCGGCTCCCGGCCCGGCGTGCGGCGGTGGAACGTCTGGGGACGATCGGTGGCGGCTCCTCGGCACGGAACGCCCCGGCCTCCGCGTGGATCGCCCTGACCTCCGTCGGCGAGGGCACCGTGCCGGTGGACGCGGTCGGCTGCCTGGACCGGACGCGCCTTGCCTCGGCCGTCGACGGCCTGAAGCGCACCGGGGCGACGGCCGTGCACATCACCGGGCACGGCATCCGGGCCGTGCTGCCGCCCGGCAGCACCGGGACGGCCGTGATCGCGGTGCCCCGGATCGCGGGCTGGAGCTGCCAGGGGCGGCCCGCCGACACCCGCCTGGGGTTGCTCGCCACGCCGGTGCCGCCGCACGGCGGGGCCGTCGACTGCGTGTTCCGGCCGCCGGGCCTGCGCGCGGGCGGGGCTGCGGGGGTGGGCGCGGTGCTCGTGCTGGTGGCGGTGACGGGATGGGGGGCGCATCGGCGGAACCGGGCCGTACCGGTGCGGGCCTGACCGGGGAGAGGAGTGAGGCCGACGGGGCGAGCGGGATCGTCAGCAGCCCCGGCGGCTGAATCGCACGATGTCATGTCGAGGACGGCCGATGTTCACGGTTGGCGGGTTCCGGAGCAATCCCTTGCGGAAATTTGGCGTGTCCATTACCTATTCGCCCGCCCCTTCTTTGGCCCGGCCCTTTCTTTGGCCCGGCCCCGACCGTTTCCGACGGGCCCCGGCGGCACTGCACGTCGGCCTCAGGCGGCGTCGGCCGTACCGACGGCCTCGCCCGGTCGCCGTATCCGCGTCAGCCTCGGCGCGGCTCCGCCTGCCGGTCGAGCCGCCGACGCAGCTCCACGGGGAGTGGATGGTGCGGCCCGTACGCCCGCTCGGCGTCGTGGAACAGCCCCTGGAACTGCACGCGCGCGCCCGTGTGGTCGCCGAGGGCGAGCAGCAGATGCCCGATGCGGTCGCGGATCTCGAACGAGCGGGCCGGGTCGTCGCCCGCGGCACGTCGGCTCTCGTGGTACGGCAGAACCGCGCGGTACTCGGCGAGCGCGGCGGCCGGCTCGCCGAGCTGCTCCAGGCACTGGGCCGCGTCGTGGCGGAACTGGAGCACCTGCGGGTCGGCCGGACCGGCCTGCGCCGCCCGGTCGTCCACGAGGCGGCGCAGCTCGGGCAGAGCGTGGCGGTACTGGCCGTCGTCCATGAGTGTCGCCGCGTACTGCTTGCGCAGGATGCGGACCACGGCGGAGTCCGCGCCGTGCTGTTCGGCCGCGATCGGGAGGATGGCCCCGAGAACCTCCACGGCCTGGGTGACGTGTCCCTCCCCGAGCAGGCGCTTGACGTCGTCGACGGCGGCGGCGACATCGGGCCGGGCGGGCGCCGGACCGGACGGCGCTGCCGACGGGGGCGGGGGCGCCGACGATGCGGTGGACCGGTCGGGCCACGGGGCGTGCGGGCGCAGGAAGGGACGGGTGGGGTCGAGGGGGCCCGTGAGCAGCCCGGCGTCCCGGGCGGGGAGCAGGGGCGCGAGGTACGCGTACACCTCCTGGGCATCGGCCGGGCGGTGCTGCGGGTCCTTGGCCAGCAGTCGCAGCACCAGCGCTTCGAGCGGCTCGGGGACGTCGGGCCGCACGCGCCGGACCGGGGGCGGCGGTTCGTGGAGATGGCGGTGCAGCACGCCCAGCGCGGTCGTTCCCGCGAACGGCACCTCACCGCTGAGGAGTTCGTGGAGCAGCACGCCGAGTGCGTACAGATCGGTGTACGGGCCGACGGCTCCGCCCATCGCCTGTTCGGGGGCCATGTAGGCCGGGGAGCCGATCGGTGAGCCGGTGTGGGTGAGACGGGTGGTGTCGGTGTCCAGGACGGAGGCGACGCCGAGATCGAGGACGATGACGCTGCCGTCGGGGCGCACGATCACGTTGCGGGGCTTGAGGTCGCGGTGGACGATCGGCACCGCGTGCACGGCGCACAGGACGGCGCACAACTGAGCGGCCACGGACACGGACCACTGCCAGGGGTAGGGGTCGTGCTCGGCGAGGTGGTCGGCGAGGTCGGCACCCTCGACATGCTGCATGACGAGGTACAGGTCGTCCTCGTCACTGCCCGCGTCGTGGACGGTGACCAGGCCGGGGTGGTCGACCTGCGCGGTGACCCGGCACTCCCGGACGAAGCGGCGGCGCAGTTCGTCCGCTGCCTCGGCGCCCGCGGATCCGATGACCCGGTCGGGTCGGAGCAGCTTCACCGCGACACGACGGTCCAGACGCTGATCGAAAGCCGTCCACACCTGGCCCATGCCGCCCTGGCCGAGGATCGTCGCCAATCGGTACCGCCCGCCGATGACCCGCCCGCTCACCGGCCCTCCTCCTTGCGGAGGTAGACGCTCAACTCGTCGAGTTCGGCGCGGACCTGCTCGATGCGCTGCGGCGGGGACGGGCGCTGGGACTGGGGCGGCTGGGACGGAGACTGGGCCCGGGGCTGTGGCCACTGCTCCGGCCGGGGCTCCTGCCCGGAAGGGGGCACGGCGGGCGGCCGGACGGCGGGCCCCCCACCCGTCCGCACCGGACCGTACGGCGGTGGCTGCGGCATGGGCGCCGGACCGAACGTCGGAGCGGGCATCGGCAGCGTGGTCGCGTACCCGTGTCCTGCGTGCCATGACGGATGCCCGACCACGAGGTGCGGCGGCGCGAGCCGTCCGTGGTGGCGGACGTCCCCGACGAAGTAGTACGCGAGCGAGCCCGCCATCGTGAACAGCAACAGGGTGATGAGGACGCCGTCGAGGGTGGTGGGCTCGTCGTCCCCGTCCCTGCCGAGGATCGGCAGCAGTACGCAGACGAATGCGAATCCGGCCCCGGCAAGCCACCAGTCGAGGGCGCGGCGGCGCACGATCGCGAGACGGAGCAGCGGGCTCCACAGCAGCAGTCCGAGCGAGCCCACAGAGAGCACGGTGAACAGCACGCGCATCGACACGATCCACGCCCGGCCCGGAACCCGGCGCGGCGGCGTCGGTGGATGTTCCGGGGCGTGCATGGCTGCTCCTGAGGACCTGATCGTCGATTACGTCTGCGTGCACGCGTGCACGCACGGGATACGAGCGTAAAGGGCGACGAGAACGGCCCGCCCCGGGTTGTACGGAACGGCTTGTGCCTCAGGTCACTGCGGGCGGTCGGCATCGGGCCGCTCCGGCCGGACCGTGCCGTCCGTCAGCCCGTCGTACATGCCCTGGACCAGTTGTCCGCCGAGTCGGCCGACCAGCCGGAGCGCGTCCTCGAACGCGGCGAGGGCCCGGAACCGCTCCCCGTGGCGCCGCTGTTCCGCCAGGGGCAGGCGGGGGATCCGAAGGCGGCGGGCGTCCAGTCTGGTCGCGGTGGAGGCGTGACTGCTGGCCCGGCGGTTGTTGGCGGTGCCGCGCAGGAACCCGGCGAGGAACCAGGGGTCGAGGGCGGCCGGATCGGGGCGCAGGAGCTGAAGGTTGCGGCCGAGCGCGGCGCCCGCGGTCGCCTCGTCGACGACGCGGGCGACGGAGCCGCCGCCGAGCACGGGAACGACGACATCGCCCGGCTCGACCAGAACCGGCTCCTCCGGGGGGCCGTCGGCGGGCAGGCTGCCTGAGGGCGCGGTGGAACCGAGGACGTCATGCTCCGTGAGAACCCGGGCCGTGCCGGTGCCGGAGCCACCGGTACGGAACTGGAGCGCACCGGCGCGGGCGAGTTCACCGATGGTGGTGAGGGGCCGGCGGGCCGGGTCGGCGCAGGACGCGGCCGAGGGGGTGAGCGTGCCGACGAGACCGAGTGTCTCGGTGAGACGTCGCCGCACCTCGGCCAGTTCGGCGGGCCCACTCGCAGCGGCGGAGGACGGCAGATGACGGGCGGGGGCCAGGTCCACGTCGTCGTCGAGGAGTTCGATGACGGGGACGGCGCGGCCCATGTCCCGGCCGCTCTCGCCGAGGCCGTCCCCGACCGCGTGGACGGCTCCCTCCGCACCCGCGCCCGAGCCGGCGCCGCCCGTACCCGTACCCGTACCCGTACCCGTACCCGTACCAGCACCAGCACCAGCACCGTCGAACGATCGCCAGGCGTCCAGGACGGCACTGTGCACCGCCTGCCAGTCGATCCGCTCACGCCCGCCCGGCAGGGGGGCGGGCGCCTGGACGCCCGAGGGCGGTTCGGCGGGCTCGGTGGTGTCGACGAGCAGCAGCGCGGGCGAGAAGGGCGGGCCGCCGCCGGGCTTGCGGAGCACCCAGAGGTGGAGCGGGATGCCGTACGGGGGCGCGGCGCCCGCCGGGAGGGCGATGACGGCGCGCAGGGCGCCACGGCGCAGCAGGTCGGCGCGGATACGGCGGCCCGAGCGGCGCGAGGCGGCGGCCGGCGGCATCAGGAGCACGGCGGTCCCGCCCTCGCGCAGACGGGCCAGGGCGTGCTGGACCCAGGCGAGCTCGGACTCGGTGCGGGCCGGGAAGCCGTACTCCCAACGCGGGTCGTAGGCGAGTTCGTCATGGCCCCAGTTGCGTTCGTTGAACGGCGGGTGGCAGAGCACCGCGTCGGCGGCGAGTCCCGGGAAGGCGTCGGCACGCAGGCTGTCGCCGGTCCGCGCCGTGAGCGCGCGCCCGGGTTCGGCGTGCAGGGCCAGCCTCAGCGCGGTGAGCGCGGCGAGGCCGGAGTCGCTCTCCTGTGCGTACAGGCCCCCCGGACCGGCGACGGCGCGGAGCAGCGCGCCGGTGCCCGCGGCGGGATCGAGGACGGTGCGGGCGGGCTGCTGCTCGTCCACCGTCACCAGAGCGGCCATGAGGCGGGCGAGTCCGGGCGGGGTGAGTGTGTACTGACGTGGGTTCGCATCGAGTTGACGGCCGAGCAGGAACTCGAAGGTCTGCGGTGCCCCGCTCCCGGCGGCCATGTCCGCGACGCTCCGGAGCAGGGGGACGGACGGGAGGAGTTCGGCGCGCCCCGGGGTGTGAACGGCCCGCCCCACTTCCGCGGCCGACCCGAAACAGGCGGTGAGCGTGTCGTCGAGGACGAGGGACAGCACCCCGGCCATCGCCTCGTCCGGCACTCCACTGATCTCCCGCCAGGCGGCGGGGTCGTTCCGCAGGACCAGCAGGGCGCAGCCTGTGTGGACGAGGGCGGGGACGGGCCCGGCGGGGTGCCCGACGACTTGCTGCCAGACGCGTTCGCGCAGCGGAACCTCGGCGAGTTTGCCCTGGTCGCGCAGCCACCCCTCGACATCGGCGAGCGAGAAGGCGGGGCTCGTCTCGGTGCCTCCGACGGGCTTGGGGAAGTCGGCATGGCGGCGGCGCCAGTTGCTGACCGCAGCGCGTCCCACCCCTGCGAGCCGGGCGATTCCGGCTGCGGTCACCTCTGTCGAGTTCTCCGGCACTGACTGTCCTCCAGGTCCGTCCGCGCTGTGCCGGCGAGCATACCGATCTCCGACAGACCGCATCAGTTCACAGCGCAATTCACTCAACAACCAAGATGCCATGTTGACTCGGTTCACAAGCTCTGCTGTCATTGACGCGTCACCGTCACCCGATGGGCGTGCCCACGATGCGTCACCATGCGCACGCACCACCCGTTCCTGGAGTCGTCCGTCATGCGCCTGCTCGCCCGCACCACCGTCAACACCCTTTGCGCCGTGACCCTGTTGGGCCTGGCCGCCTGCGGGACCGGCACGTCCTCCGCGCCGAAGGCCGACTCCTCCGCCAAGGACGCCGGGCCCTTCGCGGGCATGTCGGGCCCCGAGATCGCCAACAAGGCCATCACGACCACGAAGAAGGCGAAGTCCATGACTGTCGCCGTCGACACGACGACGGACGAGGGCAAGGTCTCCGCCCACCTGGCCACCTCGACCTCCGGCAACTGCGCCGGAACCATGTCCATCGGGCCGGCCGGAACCATGGGAATCCGCAAGGTCGGTGACACCGTCTACACGCAGTTCGACGAGGCCCTGCTGCGCGAGCAGTCCAAGGGCGAGCCCGCCGAGGACGTCGACGCCGCGGTCGAGATGCTGGCGGGCCACTGGATGAAGTCGGCAGCCTCGGACCCCGACAGCAAGGACATGCTCGAACTCTGCGACCTGGGCACACTGCTGAAGGGCTTCGAGGCGAACGACAACGCGGCCCAAAGGGGCGGCGAGACCACCGTCGACGGCAAGCGCGCCCTGCGCCTCACCGAAAAGGACGGCGAGGACACTTACACCATGCTGGTGGCCACCGAGGGCGAGCCGTACATCCTCCAGCTCGACGCCAAGGGCAAGGACCCGATGACGATGAAGCTCTCCGAATTCGACAAGCCGCTGGTGGTCGAGGCACCGGCCGTCAAGGACATCGTCGACCCCGAGAAGCCGAACGGCTGACCCGGCGAAACGGCGAAACGGCCGGTGGGGCGGCGCGGCGGATGACACCGCCGCGCC
>NZ_JBHJWQ010000036.1:0-16808 GCF_042266885.1 Streptomyces sp. NPDC056061
CAGCGGGTGAGGAAACAGGAACCACCTACGACCGCCACTTGACAGCGGCGGCCCGGTGGGAATCTCCCGCCTTCAGGCGGGATGAGCGTCAATACAACCATGAGCACCAGCACTCCGGGATCGGCCTGCACACCCCCCTCCTCGGTCCACTTCGGCACCGCCCACGAGGTGAGGACCAGCGGGCTGTCGCCCTCGCCGAGGCTTACGAACGCCACCCGGAACGCTGTGTCCAACGGTCGAAACCACCCGAGACAGCCGGCCAGGTCTGGATCAACGCCCCACCAAAAAGGTACAACTAGTACCAAATGGCTCATAACGCAATAAACATCTTATTTGACTTGACAGCCGCCATTCGGGCCATAAAGATCGTCAAGGGCATGCCAAATCCCTTTGCGGAGCCGACGTCCCGTGCCGGTCCCGTCTTCGATCGATGACCGGGTCGAGTCACAACCGCCTGCGGGCCGAGAAGACGGTGGCTGCCCGGGACCTGACCACCCGTTGCCAAGGTTCGACTGAAGGAGCGGAGATGACATCCCGGCAGAACAAGACCCTGCGTGAGCGCCTGACCGGCGCGGCCTGCCTCGTCACCGGGGGTGCCCAAGGCATCGGCTGGGCCGTGGCACGCCTCCTGGCCGAGCATGGTGCGATTGTCCACGTCTGTGACATATCGAGGAGTGACATCGATGCCGTGCGCTCCACGACATCGTCCGGATCCTTCCACTTCGAGCAGGTGGACGTAACCGACCGGCACGCCTTGGAGGCGTGGATATCCGCCTCGCACAGCCACCATGGGCGTGTTGACGTACTCGTAAACAATGCGGCGTACAGCCGCTGGGTAGACGACGCCGACATGAGTGATGACGACATCGAACGCACCATGCGGACCAGCTTTGACGCTATGGTCCACTCGACCCGCGCGGTGGTCCCTTTGATGCTTGCCGGCGGAGGCGGGCAGATCATCACGATGGGATCGCTGGCAGGGAGCGTCTACGTCCGCGGCCCCGCTGCAGCGTACGCCGCGGCCAAGGCAGCGGCGGAGGCGTACAGCCAGATACTGCGCCTGGAACTCGCCTCTACCCCCGTCGATGTGACACTAGTGCGCCCCGGAGCGGTGGCTGGTACGAATTTCTTCCGTCACGTGTCCTCCCGGAGAATGTCGCGGCTCAGCGACATCTTCCCGGCGGCGACACCGGAGCAGGTCGCACGGAGTATCGCCAAGTCCCTGGTTCGACCACGTCCTGTGGTGAACGTCCCCGCCTACGTGCCGTACGTCGCGGCCTTTCACGCGCTCGCGCCGGAAAAGCTGAGGCGGCTCGCCCAGCTCAGCGGTGAGTCGAGGCGTGACTATTCGATGGTGAGGGACCACCGCACCGGGAGACGGGAACTCTGATGAAGATCGCACTACTGGATATGGACGGCACACTCATACCCACCGCGCTGGGGATGGCCATGCTCGGATCCCAACATGCCAAGAAGCTCATAAACCCCGTGGCGATGAAGGATCTCGGACGGCTTTACCAGGATGCCCGGAGCTCCGTCACGGGCATGTACGCGCTTTACGAAAAATATGCTCAGACGCTGGCCGGCCTGCCCGAGTCGGCGATACAGGAGCTGGCGGAGGAGGTGTGGCAGCGCGAGAAAGTATCCGTCTACCCCCATACGAAGCCACTGATCGACACACTCCATCTGGCCGGGTATCGCACGCTTCTCGTCTCCGGGAGTCCGGACGAGATCGTGCGTCTGGTTGCCCGGGACCTCGGCGTCCATGCCGGGAGCGGAACTCGACTCGTCCGCGCCGAGGGCCAGTACACCGGCCATATCGAACTGGCTCCTGCGCTGCCTGGAGGGAAAAGGGCTGTACTGGAGGAGGCGGTGCAGCCTAGGACAGTGGACTGGAGTGTCGCGTACGCGCTGGGAAACTCCTGGCCGGACATCGAGGTGCTGAACCGCGCCGGATTGTCGCTGCTGTTCGAGCCGCACCCGCATATTCGTGAGGCCGCTCGGTGGTTCAGAATCCGGCAGGCGACTCGTCAAACCGTGCTGGAGCAGACTCGGGAGCTGCTGTCGACATCACCGACCGCGTCAGCCCGCGACGGCGGAGGGCGAAAGTGACGAGAGGTCGGCGAAAAGCTCGGATTGCGATCATCGGCGCCGGGGTCTCCGGGATCTGCCTCGCGGTCAAGCTTAAGCAGGCCGGAATCGACGACTTTGTCGTATACGACAGAGGAAAGACCGTGGGGGGAGTGTGGCGAGAAAACGTCTATCCGGGTGTCTCATGTGACGTCCCCAGCAGGATCTACTCCTTCTCGTTCGCGCCGAACCCTGACTGGGATTCCTATTTTGCCCGAGGAGGTGAGATCCTCTCATATCTCAATAGGGTGGTGGAAATGTACGGAATCGGTCCTCATCTGAGACTGGGGGAAGAGGCGGTAGAGGCCCGGTTCACCGCAGGAGAGTGGAGAGTGCTGACGTCCCGGGGGGCGGAGTCACATTGGGACTTCCTGATATGTGCCACAGGGCTGCTCGTCCAGCCAGCCCTCCCCGAGTTGGAGGGGAGGAGCGCCTTCCGGGGGGTCATGATGCACTCCGCTCATTGGGAAAGCGGCGTGGACACACGAGGAAAGCGCGTCGCGATCATCGGCACGGGAGCGACGGGAACGCAGATGACCTGCGCACTCGCCGCGGAGACCGAGCACCTCTATCTGTTCCAGCGCACCGCGCAGTGGGTCTTCCCGAAGCCCGCGCAACGGTACTCCGCGATCGCGAAGAGACTTCATCGCGTGGTGCCGGGCTTTAGCCGGCTCGCAGATCGTTTCTGGCGGGTGGTCTTCCAGGGCACGATAAGCGCGGCAGTGGTCAGAGCGGGGTGGCAGCGGAGACTGATCGCGGGGGTCTGCCGACTGTCCCTCAGACGGGTCCGTTCCAAGGAGCTGCGGCGACTTCTCACACCTCCGGACAACCCAATGTGTAAGCGGTTGGTGGCGGCTTCCGGGTTCTACCGGGTCGTGCAACAGGACAACGTCACAGTAATCGGTGAGGAGATCGATAGGATCACGGAACGGGGGATCTTGACTCGTGACGGTGTGGAAAGGGATACAGATGTTATCGTTTTCGCCACGGGGTTCCGTGCAGATACCTTCATGCGCTCGATGAAAATAGTCGGCAAATCAGGAAGAACACTTGAAGATTCCTGGTTCTACGGCCCCAAGGCCTATCAGACAGTCGCACTGCCGGGCTTCCCAAATTTCTTCATGCTTGTCGGCCCGAACAGTCCGTTCTCAAGCGAGTCGGTCATGCGCATCGCCGAGACGCAGTCAGATTACGTCCTTCGCTGGATCGAACTCTTTAAATCCGGTGTCGTTGCGGAGATGTCCCCCACCCAGGAAGCCACGGATAAATTCAACAAACTTCTGCGAAGTGGCATGCCGGGTACGGCCTTCTCGTCCGGGTGCACATCCTGGTACCACGATTCCCAGGGGGGGTTGATGGTCTGGCCCTGGACGGTGAGAGCACATCATAAAATGCTTTCACGGATTCAGTTTTCACACTTCGACATCCGATAATGTGGCGAATCCGGCCAATCCAGGTCAGGAAGCGGGCGTGGCTCATGACTCCGAAACCTTCCCTGCTTTTCGTTCATGGACTGGGTGCCGACGGGACATGCTGGGGTAAAGTCCGCAGCCTCCTTTCCCGGTACGAGTCATACGCCTATGACCAACGTGGACACGGGAAAACCCCATTGGGAAACGAGGAGCTCACACTCGATCGGCTCGCGGGAGATCTCGGTGCCGTCGTCCGGAGTTCCCCCGTGCCGGGTCCTGTCGTTCTCGTCGGACACTCGGCCGGAGGTGCCGCCATCCTCAGACTTGCCGCTCTTGAGCCGACGCTGTTCGGTTCGGAGTCGGAGATCGTCGGCGTGGCCCTGGTCAGTGCATCCTGCCTGGATCTCCGCTGCTCGGTGAGCGGGTATCCAGGACGCCTCCTGGAACGGTCTCTGCTTTCTCTGCCCAGCATCGCTGTGAGGAATGAGCGCCGCGGATGTTTTGGCCGATTGATGGCACGCGGTGCGATGAAGGCAATAAGGGTGATCAGTACTTGGCGGTGGCCCCTCTACGGGGCTAACGCTTCCAGGGGTGATCGATACAAGTTCTCGACCATGCTTTCGAGCACTCCGCCGTACACGCTGAGCGTCATGCTCGGGCTGCTCTCCAGGTTTTCGCTGCCGGATCTCACCGCCATGAGGAGGGTTCCGGTCCTGATAGCATCCGGGGAGGGTGACAGAATAGCTTCGCGTAAATATATGAGGCTACTGTCCGAAGGGCTCCCGTCTGCCCGGTTGGCCGTGATCCCTCGCGCCGGCCATCTCCTTCCTCTCGAATGCCCGGAAGAATTGAGCGGAGAGATCCAGAAATTCCTGGAGACGTTTTGCGAGGAGAGACAATGATACTGCTCCCCGTGCGAATTCTGGCCAAGAAGGGGTATTTGGGAAAACGGGTGTACGCTCGGGAGGCGGCCTGTCGTGGATAGGATTGTTCCGGGCACGGCAGTCATGGACGAGGCCGTGTACGTACTGCGGCGACACGCCCCTTCATGGGCTGCCACTCCGCTCGAGGAACGCATCGCCCTGCTTGAACGACTCGTACCGAGGATCCTCAGTGTGGCCTCGGACATGGTCGCAGTGGCAGCCCGCGCGAAGGGCTACGCCCCGGACTCCCCGTGGGCGGCCGAGGACTGGGCCGGCGGCCCTTGGGCCCTGCTCCAGGGCGTCAATGCCCGCCTTGAGGTGCTGCGTCGTATAGCAAAGGGAAGGGACCCCGTGGAGTCCCACGCGGTGCGCATCCGTGACGGACGCATCGCGGTAGACGTCTTCCCTGCCACGGGGTGGGACCGAATCCTGCTCAACGGGCACCGTGCCGAGGTGCAGATGCAGGAGGGCGCCACGCCCGAGAGTGTCCGGGCTGGTGCGGCAAAGGAATACCGTGGCGATGCGAGCCCACCTGGCGTCGCATTGGTGCTGGGAGGCGGCAATGTCGCCTCCATCACCGCGCTCGACGTTCTCCACAAGCTCTACACCGATGGTCAGGTCGCCGTGGCGAAGACACACCCGGTCAACGCCTACCTTCGGCCCCACCTCGAGCAGATCTTCGGCGAGTTCGTCGAGCGCGACTGGCTGCGGTTCGTCGACGGAGGCGAGGCGGAGGGCGCGTACCTCACCACACATCCGGGTGTGGACTCCATTCACGTGACAGGAAGCGACCGCACTCACGACGCCATTGTGTGGGGCACCGACGGTTTGGCCGGGCAGCGGCGCCGCGAAGACACTCCCTTGGTCACCAAACCTTTCACCAGCGAACTGGGCGGAGTCAGCCCCGTCATCGTCGTACCCGGAAACTGGAGTGAAGCAGACTTCCGTTTCCAGGCCGAGCACATTGTCACCAGCAAGATGAACAACTCGGGCCACAACTGCGTCGCCAGTCAGGTTCTCATCGTGCCGTCCGGCTGGACCGGATCCCAGCGGCTGCTGGACGAGATCCGCCTTCTCGCACGTGCGCTTCCAGCGCGCGCCGGCTACTACCCCGGAATCGAGAATCGGCTGGCCGACGTCCTGGCCCGCCACCCGGAGGCCGAGATCCTCGGTGGCGCGGGCCTCGTCCTGGTACCGGAACTACACGACCACAACGATCCACTCATCACAGCCGAGACCTTCGCCAGCGCCTTGGGCGTGGTCAAGCTTCCCGGCGACAGTCCGCGCGAGTTCCTCCACCGCGCGATCGACTTCGCCAACCACGTCCTGCCCGGAACGCTGGGCGCCACAGTCCTCGTCCACCCACGGACGCAAAAGGCGGCATCTCCCGCCGTCCGGGACGCCGTCGCCGCGCTGCGCTACGGGACTCTGGGCGTCAACTGCTGGCCAGGGGTGGGGTTCCTGCTCGGCTACACCCCCTGGGGCGCCTACCCCGGTCACACCCGCCAGGCAGTCGGCAGCGGCACCGGATTCGTACACAACGCCTTCATGTTGAGAGAGATTGAGAAGACCGTGCTCCGCGCACCCTTCGCACCGGCCCCACGTGGCCTTTTCGCCGGTTCTCCGTCGCTCTCACCACGGCCACCGTACTTTGCCACGAGTCGCACCGGTCGCACGACTCTTGAACGACTCACCCACTTCGTCGCCGAACCGCAGGCCAGGAGCTTGACGACTCTCATCTTCTCCGCGCTCGGAAGCTGACGCAACGCCGAGCACTTCCTCGCCTTCAACAGCATCGCCTGCCCCCTCATCCGCTACCGCAGACTCACCAAATCAGATGACTTCTGCATTGCCACACCCAACTGCCGCGATACGCGAGGAGCACAGAACGATGACCAGCAACCAGCCGCGAAACCCCGCGTACGGGTACAACGAGAGTTCGATCGGCCACCAGGTGCACAGCGAACTCGAGAGGCTTCGCCGCCTGGAGGGCGCGCTGGATCCCGAGACCATTGGCCTGCTCTCCGACTGCACGGTGCAGCCGAACTGGCGCTGTCTGGAGCTGGGGGCAGGCGCCGGGTCGATCGCGTACTGGCTCGCCGGGATGTGCCCTGAGGGGCGCACCACCGCCGTCGACCTGGACACCCGCTTCCTCGACCAGGGGACCTTCCGCAACCTCACGATCAGCGAGCAGGACGTCTTCGAGTGCGACTTCGCTCCGCAGTCCTTCGACCTGATCCACACACGTGCGCTGCTGGTTCACCTCCCTCAGCGGGAGGAGATGTATCGGCGCGCTGCTCAGTGGCTCGCTCCTGGTGGATGGCTCGTGACCGAGGAACCCGTGATCATCGATGATCGGGAGTCGCCCTACCCAGAGTTCAGCAAAATGACCCGAGCCGTCAGAACTCTCTGGGGAAGGCACGGCGCGGATTTGCGGTGGTCGAGGTTCCTGCCCGGTCTGGCCCTGCGGAACGGCCTGGCCGACCTGTCCGTCTCCGCCCGGATAATGCAGTGCGGGCAGGGGGGTGCGGGTGACCGCCACTGGACGTTTATGATCAACCAGATGCGCGCTCCTCTGATATCCGCAGGACTCCTCTCGCAGGAAGAGTGGCAGGCGGGCATCGACTCCTTCAACGATCCCGCCTTCATAGACCTCAGTCTGGTCATGATCTCTGTCCGGGCGCGTTGCCCTTTCTGACGGCATGCCACGTGAGGCAGGCCGGATCGGCCTCACCATCGCAGACGGCATTCACGATCCGGAGTCAAGCCCCACCGGGGCGCTGCCGACACGGGCGGGCAGTTGCTCGGGTTGCACCTCCAGCGGCCGCACAGCGGACAAGCGTCCTCAGGCATCGTCGGCAGGTGGAAGGGCACGACCGAACGGCGCCGATAGCCGGGCGCCATCTCCTGAAGCATGCAGCGTGCCCGCAGGCCGTCCGGGATCCGGGCATCGGCCTCGTCGCCAGGGGCTCGCTGGGCTGATGGTGTGCGGCGGCAGAGCAGGCTCTGGGACGCGACCGGCAACACCGACCGCAGGTGCACTCGGGATTGACTACGGCCTCTGCCGTACGGGCCATGGCTATCGAGGTCAAGGGGCATCTCCTTCTACGGCTTCCCGCGCGTCACCGCCGAGTTGAAGGACGCCGGATTCCGGCAATCACAAGCGCGTCGCACGCGTGATGCGCCGGAGCGGTCCGCAGAGCATGCACCCGCGCAAGAAGGTCCGCACCGCTGTTCCCGAGCAGCCCGCGGCCCCGGTGCCCGACCTGCTGCAGCGATGCCTCTTCCCTGCCACGAGGTTCCCACTACGCAGGCGATCTCGGCGGATGTGGCCGTGGGCGGAGGGGCTGACCGTCGCCTGGACGGCGCCGGTCATCGACGGCTTCTACAACAGTCGGCGCATCCAGAGACGCCTCGGCTACCTCAGCCCCGTCGAGTTCGAAGAGAAGCACTACGCCGAGCAGGCAGCGATCGAACGAGCGGACCTGAAACCCCATCAACCCGCTCTGACCAGCTGATCAGCCCCTCCCGAGCAGCGGGGGAACCTCAGTTACCGGTATTGGCCCGAGGCTGGCTGGGTGTCCGAGGACGCTGAGCAGGCTGCGGAGCGCGCGTGCGAGGGGTGTGGGAGTCGGCTGAGACCGAGTGCTCCGCCTCGGGCGAGGTTCTGCCGTTGTGATCTCAGGATTTCCGGTCTGACTCTCGATCGAGAGGCGGGCTGCGAGCGCAGCTTGCGGGCCCGTTGTAGGTGGAAGCGGGCTGGATCGGTCAGGGGGTCCTTCGCTTCATGATCATTCTGAGGTCCCGCGGCCTGAGCGTCAGACGCGCCCGGGGTTCCGGCTGGTTTCCGGGCGCGGCCTTCCAGTGCCATCGGTTGGTGACGGTGGCGATGGTGAGGACGGCCTCGGTGTAGGCGAAGCGGTCGCCGATGCACTTTCGGGTGCCGATACCGAACGGGACGTAGGCGTCGCGTTGGCTGGTGCTCGTTCGGTTCGGTTCCCAGCGGTCGGGGTCGAACCGTTCGGGATCGGGATGGGCGCTGGGCTTGTAGTGGAGGAAGTGGTTGTTGAAGGCGATCTGGGTTCCCGCGGGAATCGCGTGGCCCGCGAGCCGCGTGTCCTGCGTCGTGACCCTCGTCATGAACCATTGCGGGGGACGGAGGCGCAGTGTTTCGTCCAGCACCTGCTGGGTGTAGGGGAGCTGGTCGATGTCCTGGTACGTGGCGGGGCGTCCGGCCAGGACCGCGTCCACCTCGTGCTGGAGACGGGTGTGGATCTGGGGGTGGCGGGAGAGGAGGTCGAACGTCCAGCTCAGGGTGCCGGCGGTGGTCTCGATGCCAGCGGCGAAGAAGGTGATGACCTGGTTTGCGACTTCGGCGTCGGACAGTCCTTGCCCGTCGGTTTCTCGGTCGCGGGCGGCAAGGAGCAGGGACAGCATGTCGCTGCCTGGGGTGGCTTCGGCGTGCTTGTCCTGGATGAGTGTGTGCAGGGTGCGGTGAAGGCTTTTTGTGGCTGCGTGGTAGCTGCGGTTGCCGGGAAGGGGGAGCCGGTTGAATGCGGGTGGCGATATCGACCGCCGGAACACTCCGTTGAGGATGGTGTCCAGGTCGGCGGTGGCCCGGGTGAGGCTCGCCTCGTCGAGCGAGCTTCCGAGGACCGCGCTGATCAGTACGCCGGAGGTGAGCTTGGCCATCTCGGCGCTCACGTCGATGGCTTGGCCGTCCTGCCAGGAGTCGCTGACAGCGAGGATTCGGGCTGTCATTTCCGCGGCGTAGTCCGGTAGGCGGGCCGGGTGGAAGGCCGGCTGGACCAGGCGCCGCTGCCTTTTGTGGTGGCTGTATGGGCACGTGAGCAGGTTGTTGTCCGCGACGTCGTTGAGCCGTTCGAAGAAGATTCCGCCTTTGTCGAAGAGTCGGCTGTCGAAGATGACCTGGCGGGTCAGCTCGGGGGTGCACACCATGACGGCCGCATGGGGCCGATGCGGATGCGTACGACGTCGCCGTGGGCGGGGAGTGAGCGCAGGAAGCTCAAGGGGTCCCGCAGGATTTGGATGCCGTGACCGAAAATCGGAAGGGAGCCGGGGGCCTGAGCGATGGCGTCCATGGGGTGGCGTTCCTTTCAGTGAAGGGGTGGGCTGGGTACTCCTGGTTCCCCCGCTGGGCGGGAGTGGGTGACTGGCTGGTCAGGGTGGGTTGACGTGGTTTCAGGTTCACTTGTCTGGTCGGCGTAGTGCTTCACCTCGTACTCGATCGGGCCGAGGTGGCCGAGCCTGCGGCGGGGGTTGTAGAAGCCGGGGTGAGCCGTGGATTCCGCCGGACTCGTCGTGGACCTGCCGGATCCTGCCCGTCAGCTCGGCGTCCCGGCGGCGCCGTTCACACGGCTCGGTCTCGGCCTGGCGCCACCGGCAGTAGGTGGAGGAGGGGATGTTCAGTTCCCGGAGTACGGGCTCGACCCCCAGGTGCGGGTGCACATCGACGCGCGCGGTCACCCGGGCCGGGTCGGGTCGAGCTGGGCCGCGAAAAGGCCGAGGCCGTCCGCAGGACCTCGTTCGCACGCTTGAGCTGGGCATTCTCCTTCCGCAGAGCGGCCAGCTCCTCACGCTCGGCGGTGGTGAGGATGTCGCCTCGCTCGCCGGTATCGGCCTCGGCCTGACGGATCCAGTTGCGCAGAGCCTCATGGTGCACGCCGAGCTCCTCGGCCATACGGCGGATCACAGGCTTCGGCTCGGAAACGCGGTACATCCGCACCGCACGCTCACGCAACTCCAGCGGGTACTTCCTCGGCGCAGGCATCGTCAGAGCTCCTCTCGTGAGTCCTATCTGACCTGTTGTCACCTCTCCCCGCATCTCGAGGGAACCTCAGGTGCCGTCAGTTGCTGGCCGACGCGGATTTCCTCGGCCAGCTGGGAGTGGCCCCTTTCCGTGCGAGGCGCCTGGTCATGAGGGTGATGGCCGCCCAGGTGATCAGGGTCTCGGAGTGCTGGACGAGCCGTTCGTAGTCCCTTGCGTGGCGGCGTGCGTGCATCATCCACGCAAGACTGCGTTCGACGACCCAGCGGCGGGGCAGCACGACGAAACCGGATGCGTCTTTGGGGCGTCCGACAGGCTTGATTGTGAGGTTGAGGTGCTGTCTCGCCCAGTCGACGAGCTTTCCGGCGTAGGCGGTGCCGGCCCACACGATTGTGATCTCGGGGCGCATCAGGCGGAGACGGAAGAGGACCTCCTTCGCGGCTGCGGCGTCGTGAAGGTCGGCGGGTGTGACCATGACCATGAGGGCAGGCCGCGGGTGGCTCTGGAGACGGTCTCGGCCGCTTTCACGCTCTGGGAGTCGATCACGGTGGCGACCGCTCGGGGGCCTTTGCCCATGTCACGGCGGATCCGGCTGGCGAGATGATCGCGGATCTGGCCGACGATCCCGGCCGCTGCCCAGCGGGCCGTGAACCCCCAGATCGTGTGCCAGGGAGGAAAGTCCGCAGGTAGGGCCCGCCATTTGCAGCCGGTGTCCACGACATATCGGATCGCGTCGACGATCTCTCGCCGGGGATGTTTCTCCGGTCGGCCACCACGGCTGGTCTCGCAGGCGGGCTCCGGCAACAGCGGTTCGAGCAGGACCCATTCTGCGTTCGTGGTGTCGGAGGGACAGCGACGCCGGCGCATGACGGCTTCGCTTCCCTGCAAGGCGGGCGGGGCGCCCGGCCTTCGAGTCGGGCGCCCCTCGGTGGTGGTCAGGCCGAGACGACGAGGTCGAGGGTGGATTCGATGGAGTTGAGCTGGGCGATGATGTGCTTGACCCACTTGTCGCCCGGGTGGGCGGCGGCGTGTGGGGCGACGGTGCCGGTGATGAACCGGCGGAACTCGGTCAGCTTCTCGGTGAGTACGGCCCGTTCGTATGCCTCCAGCGCGGCCCGTTCGGCGCCCAGCTGGTGGCCGTCGGCCCCTGGTCCAGATCAGCGGTGGCCAGCCGTTTTCGGCGATGATGTCGCGCAGGGCGGCCGGCCCCGACCTGACCTGGCTGGGGGACAGCCCGCTCGCGCGGGTCAGCTGAGGGAACAGCAGCCCGGCGGGTCTGGCCTCGAACAACACGAACCGCAGGGTGTCCGCATGCCGGCGGGCGGCCTCGCCCCGGCGCCGTGAGGCGCGGGGCACGGCTACTCGCCCCGCAGCATGCGGGGCGAGCTCGTCGATGCCCACCAAAGCCGGGCGCCTGAGTGCCGCACCCGGGACAGGGCGCGGGTTCGCGGCGTGCGGCCGCGTTCCCGATCCGGTGCTGCCGGAACCGAGGCCGGCGGGACTGCGCGGCAGCGAAGCGGCGCAGTCCGGCGTCCTGGGACCGCCGCCGCTGCTTACGCAGTTCCTCCTTCTTCGCCGCCTTCGGCTTCGGCATCCGGGGCTGCTTCCAGACCGGCTGCCGCTCCAGGAGCTCATCGGGCTCGAGCTCCTGGTCCTCATTGAGCGCGGCGGGCATCTTCTCGGCGGCTGCGCGGGCGAGGACGTCGTCAGGGCTGGGCTGTTCTTGCAGGGTGCTCACGCAACTCCTCCTGCGGTCCGGCCCGGTGTGTGCTGGGTGCCGGACCGTAGCCCGACCCGGCGACGGCCCCGTCGCCGGGTCGGGCTACGGTCGTCGGGAGCCCAGTCGATCCGCACGACTCCCCGCCTGGACGCGGGAAACTACTGGTGTTCGCAGCGGACCATGTACCGGATCCTGTCCGCTGCTGGGCAGAACGGCGAACACCGCCGACAGGTCACCCACCCTCCCAGAACGATCCTCGAACTGGTCGCGCACGGGCCCTCTCAGG
Organism: Streptomyces sp. NPDC056061; assembly: GCF_042266885.1. Lineage (NCBI taxonomy): Bacteria > Bacillati > Actinomycetota > Actinomycetes > Kitasatosporales > Streptomycetaceae > Streptomyces > Streptomyces sp. NPDC056061. The sequence continues at coordinate 12,260 of NZ_JBHJWQ010000036.1, forward strand.
TTGTTCACCTGGGACATCACCCGGCTGCCCGGTCCGGCCAAAGGCATTTGGTTCCACGCCTACGTGATCATCGACGTCTTCAGCCGCTGCATCGTTGGTCACACGGTCGAACGCGCCGAAACCGCCGAGCAGGCCGAGGAGTTGATGCGCGAGACCATCGAACGCGACGGCGTCGTGCCCAACACCGTCCACGTGGCCGTGGTACCTCCATGACCAGTAAGAAGGTCTCCCAGGCTGCTGGCCGGCCTCGGTGTTCCGGGAGACGTTCCCGCCCCAGGGTGAGCGACGAGAACCCGTTCAGCGAAGGTCCGCAGACGGCGGGCCCCGGGCGCCCGTCACCGGAGCGCGACGGGCCGAGGCTGGGACCCGCTGGTGAACGCGTCGTCACGAGCAGGATCGTGGGTCCATACGGGTGATATTTCTATATTTTCCTACATAAACGCTACGAGCGTGCTCTAGCTTGCCCGGAGTGCACGCCAGATCACTCTGGGCGGGCCCTCGTTTTGGAGGCAGGGTCCACTCCTGTGGTTGTGCTCTGGTCGAGGGCCAGGGGTGACCGAAGGGGAGAGAGGTCCTTGATGCGAATAGCCACGCGTACCTCCGGGCGACGTCTTTGGACGATGTCGCGTGAAAGGGGGTGGGGTTGTCTGCGTATGGTGCTGAGGCCGGTGCTCGCGTTGCTACTGGCTGTGCCGGTTCTCTTGGTCCATACGCCTGCCCAGGCCGCCGGTGGCAAGCTGAACGTGTCGGTGGAGGCGGTCCGGGAGACGGTGAAGTCCGGTCAGGGCGCGTCTTTCCGGGTGCAGTGGACGTGTAGCGGCAGTGGTACATGTGATGCCGCGACGATCTCGGTTCCGGTACCGACGGCGCTGGCGTCGTCGGATGCGTTCCCCGATGGTGTTCCTCTGACGGTGACGAGCCAGAGTTCGCTCCAGATCAACGGGGTTGTTGTGCCCGGGGCGGCCACGATCGTCGGTACCGGCCCGGACCGGAAGCTTGTGTGGACCTTCCCGGCGACCGTGGCGACCGGCACCTCCGACACTGTGTCCTTCACGTTCACCCCGCCGAACTCGGTCACGCCCGATGGGGCGAAGATCACCCCGGAGGTGACCTTCGCGGCCACCGGCACGGCGTCAGTCACGGATTCGGCGACCACGACCGTGACCTCAGACGTCTCCCTGAACGTCTCCAAGGTCAAGTTCGACCCCACCAGCGTCCCGTACGTCAATCAGCAGGTGACCTATTCGATCCTGGTGGGCTACGACTCCCAGTTCCCCACCACGGGCGCTCCCACCCAGTATGCCCGCACGATGGCGGATGTCTGCTCCGAGCCCGGAACGCAGGCGCTTGAGAACCTGACCGTGGTCGACACTCTTCCCACCGGGGCGCGGTTCGTGAGCGCCACGCACGGCGGTGTGTACGAAGCGGCGACGAACACCATCACCTGGAGTCTCGGCTCCTCGGTCAAAGACGCCGCGCCCTACGCCTGCGTGCCGTACTCCGGCGACACGAGCTGGACGGGTCTGCCGCTGAAGGCGACCATCGTCTACCCCGATGGAGAGTTCAGCGCCGACCCGGACCCGAGCGCGGTCACGAACTCGGTCGTGGCCACCGCGAACGCGTGGGGCCAGTCCTCCGAGACGCTCTCTTCGGACAGCTCCGCCTCGCACGCCCTGCGCGAGGGTGCTGCCGGTGCGAGTGTCGAGAAGAGGCCCGGCTACGACTGGGCGGTCGGATCGCCCCTCTACCGCACCGTGCACACCCAGAACAACAGCATCTACTCCCTGAGCGGCACCTCGAACGAGCCGACCACGGGCCGGTGGACGTTCACCGACGTGATGCCGTGCGCGCTGACCTCGCCGACCAATGACGACGACATCGACTGCGCCACCCCCGCGTTCGTGGATCTGCAGTTCTCCGCGGACCGGTATCTTCCCGAGTTGCAGGTGAACTGGACGACGAACGCGGGCAGTACAGGATCGTGCACGATCGCCGCGGGCTCGTCGATGAGTGACACCGCCAACCGATACTGCGACGGCACCGACGGCAGCACGCCCACCCCGGTACCCGCGGGTGAGTGGATCACGAAGATCGAGGTGGACACCGAGATCCCTCCGTTCGGTGGTGGCAGTTTCTTCATCCACGGCCGTGCCTCCCAGCATGTGCCGTTCAGCAACGTCGACACGGTGTACAACAACCCGAACCTCGACGTGGACCGCTCCGACGTCCACCCCTGGTATGTCACGGTAGAGAACTGCCCGGTCAAGAACGTGATCACCTTCGAAGGCGGACGCCAGTACCTTCCGTACCAACCACAGACGGCGGACAGCGCCGCCGGTATCTGCGGCTACCGGCAGGTCATGACCAACCCGTTCTCGCTGCGACCGGTCAAGTCGATGTACGATCCCGCGATCCCCGAGGGCTCCCGCCCCACGACCCCCGCGGTGCAGACCGGCGACCAACTCACCGTCGATCTCGCGATGAACCGGGCACAATGGAACGCGGACCGAGCGGTCCTCGACGCGTCGACCTTCACCCCGACCGTGACCGAGTACCTCCCGGCCGCCCTCACCATGGTCGAGGACTCGCTCCAGATCGCGGGAGACGCGACGTTCGCGGCCGCGCTCGGCAAACCGGACGTCGCCGTCAAGACGGTCGACTACCTGGGTGAACAGCGGCAACGGGTCACGGTGACGTTCCCGGACGCCGAGATCACTTCGAACGCGACCCTGGGCCGGACCTCCTACGTGCGGTTCCAGGTTCGCGTCAAGCAGGGTGTCCCCGCGGGTGCCTACGCGAACGACTACCTTCTCACCGGCGCCGAAGGCGGGCGAGGTGTGCCCGACACCTACCTGCAGTGCGGGCTCGGGAAAATGGTCGATGCCGACCTGCGGCCGACCACCGATCGCACCGCCGCCATCGGGTGTCTGGCCTCCGAGAGTTTCAACGTCCTCCCCGTGTCCGGCGTGAACACGAGCAAGACGGTGCAGGGTGTCTACGACGCCGACGCGATCGGCGCCCCCGGTGTTGGAAGCACTGACCTGTCCGGCAAGGCCGAGTACACCGTCCGTGTCGCGAACTCGGGATCGGTGGACATCCGCGACGTGGTCGCCTACGACATGCTGCCGCGGGTCGGTGACTCTCTGATCCTGCCCGGCGCCGAAGGCACCCGGGGTTCGGCGTTCCCGGTGTACCTGACCGGACCGGTCAAGGCGCCCGCAGGCGCGACCCTGCGGTACTCCACCAGTGCCAACCCCTGCCGCGGCGACCTCGCCGGCACCGGTGGCGGTGCCGTGGACAGCGCACCCGCCGGTTGCGAGAACGACTGGGCGGCCACGCCGCCCGGCGGCGACTACGAAGCGGTCACTGCCCTGCGCATCGACTTCGGGTCCCGAGTCTTCGCTCCTGGGGACGCCGAGAACACCGTGCTCGCCGTCAAGGCCGCAGGCCCGAACACGACCACAAGTGCCGGCCTCGACGGCATCGCGTGGAACAACACCGCCGTCGCCGGTGTCGAAGCATCGTCGGGAAGGCCGATCCTGCCGACCGAGGCATCGGCCGTCGGGCTGAAGCTCCTGCCGGACATCGCCTGGCAGAAGACTGACAGCCGCACCGGAGACCTCCTCGCGGGCTCCGAGTGGACCCTCACCCCGGTGCTCGAGGACGGCGAGAAGATACCCGACGGGTGGCCCCGGACGATCACGGACTGCACCGACGCGGGGTGTTCGGATGCCGATCAGGACCCGGCGCCTGGGAAGTTCCGCCTGACCGGTGTCCCATGGGGCAAGTACACGCTCACCGAAACCACGACACCATCCGGATATCTGCCCCTCAAGGACCCGATCGGGGTGAGCGTCGATCCCACTGGCGTCGGCCGCGGCACCTACCTGCTCGACCTGGGGAAGATCAAGAACGATCCGCGTCAGGGCGAGTGGACCCTGTCGAAGACCTCCGACCCGCCGTCCGGCACCACCGTGAGAGCCGGGGACACGATCACCTACACGCTGACCGTGGCCAACGACTCGAAGTACCCGGTCCACGACATCGCGTTGACCGACAATCTGAGCGCCGTCCTCGACGACGCCACCTACAACAGTGACGTCAAGGCCTCGACCGGTACGGCTGAGGTCAAGGACGGCAAGCTCGTCTGGAAGGGCGACCTTCCGGTCGGCGGGAAGGCCACCATCACCTATTCCGTGACTGTCACTGGTGGTGGCGACGGCCGGCTGCACAACGTCGTCACCACCGACGACAAGTCCGGCACCTGCGACACGGAGAAGGGCTGCGAGACCGACCACGTCTACGGCGCCTACACCTTCTCCAAGTCCTCCGACCCGAAGACCGGCTCCACCGTCCAGGTCGGCGACAAGGTCACCTACACGGTCACGGTGAACCAGCACGGCAAGGCCGGCATCAAGGACGCCACCATCACCGACGACCTGTCCAAGGTCCTGGACGACGCCACCTACAACAGTGACGTCAAGGCCTCGACCGGTACGGCTGAGGTCAAGGACGGCAAGCTCGTCTGGAAGGGCGACCTTCCGGTCGG
>NZ_JBHJWQ010000036.1:16907-37005 GCF_042266885.1 Streptomyces sp. NPDC056061
CTACAACAGTGACGTCAAGGCCTCGACCGGTACGGCTGAGGTCAAGGACGGCAAGCTCGTCTGGAAGGGCGACCTTCCGGTCGGCGGGAAGGCCACGATCACGTACTCCGTGACTGTCACCGGTGGCGGCGACAGCCGGCTGCACAACGTCGTCACCACCGACGACAAGTCCGGCACCTGCGACACGGAGAAGGGCTGCGAGACCGACCACGTCTACGGCTCGTACGTCTTCTCCAAGTCCTCCGACCCGAAGCCGGGTACGGCGGTGAAGAAGGGCGACAAGGTCACCTACACCGTCACCGTCGCCCAGAACGGTGCCGGTGACGTCAAGGACGCCACCATCACCGACGACCTGTCCAAGGTCCTGGACGACGCCGCTTACAACGACGATGCCAAGGCTTCGTCGGGCGACGTCTCGGTGTCCGACGGCAAGCTCGTCTGGAAGGGCAACCTCCCCGTCGGCGGCAAGGCCACCATCACGTACTCCGTGACCATCACCGGTGGCGGCGACGGCCGGCTGCACAACGTCGTCACCACCGACGACAAGTCCGGCACCTGCGACACCGAGAAGAGCTGCGAAACCGACCACACGGTGCCGCCGGGGAAGACTCCTCCGCCGTCCACCAACGTTCCCCCGTCCGGCAACACCCCGCCGTCCGGAAACGTCCCGCCCCCCAACAACCCCCAGCTCGCCCCGCAATCGTCCGGGATCCTCGCCCGCACCGGCGCCACCGTGCTCTTCGTGGCCGCGCTCGGAACGCTGCTCATCCTCGGCGGCCTCTCCCTCGCCGTCGCCTTCAGGAGGCGCCAACGCCACAACAACTGAGGTAACCGGACGTAACCGGACCTGAGAGGGGTGTCCGTGACAGCCAGTCACGGACACCCCTTCAAGGTTTCCCCACGCTACGTAGCACGGCCCGGTACACCCAGAGCCCGGCCCGCCTTGCACACAGCTCGTACGCGTGCCTTGACCAGCATTGCCAAGCGACGCGGCCATCCCAGCCCACCCCGAGGTCGACCGGTGAAGCTTCCCCTTGATCGTGGGTGTCCACGATCAAGGGGAAGCTTCAGCTCCGGGCTCCACCGCTCGTCAAGACCTGCCTGAACGGCAGCCCGCAACTCGGGGTTCTGGCTGATTTTCCGGGGCTTCGGGCGGGGGCGGCGGTCATCCGCGCGGGCCTGGGCGGCGAAGGGACGGTACTGGCCGTTGACGGGATGCCGGTTGCGGCGGATCTCCCGGCTGACGGTGGAGGGACTGCGGCCCAGTTCGGCGGCGATCGCGCGGACCGTCGCCTTCTCCAGGAGCCGGTCGGCGATGTAGATCCGGTCGGCTTCACGCAGGTACCGGGACGCACCAGAAGGCGGCACCACCGGTCTGGCCGGGGTGCCGCCTTCTGCCGGCCGGAGGGGTTCCGGCCGTTACGCCATCGCTTTCCCGTGCGGAGGTTGATCCCGACGACCCTGGCCGCCTCCGCGTAGCTCACGCCTTGCTGCACGAGCCGGAAGTACTCCTCCCGTTCACGGGTCAGTTTCCTGCGGCCCCGAGCCACCGTCCGGGTCTTGCGGATCTCGAACATCGCACCCCTTTGAGCTGGGGTGTTGCGACGATCGCTAGAACCCAAGGCACACCCGGGTCGGGGCCTTTGTCCGCGGACCGGGCCGTCAGCGGGCGGTCAGGGGGTCGGCCCCGGCACCGTCCGAGGGCGCGGCGGCAGTGCCGGAGTCGCCCGGCTCCGGCCGGCGGGTGCCGCGGGCTCTGCGGACCGCGTAGGCGAGTAGCACCACGACCAGGCTGCCGAGACTGGTGAACAACTGGGTGCGCTGGTCGCCGAGGACGGCCATGGCCACCAGCACGGCGGCGAAGCCGGCCATCACAACCCAGGTCAGGTAGGGGAAGAGCCACATGCGCAGGGTCAGCCGCTCGGGTGCCTCGCGCTCCATCCGGCGCCGCATCCGCAGCTGGGACGCGCCGATCATGAGGTACATGAAGATGGCGATGGCGCCCGAGGAGTTGACCAGGTAGCTGAACACGGTGTCCGGGGACAAATAAGCGAGCAGCACCGAGACCCAGCCCACCACGGTTCCGGCGAGGATCGCGCGGGTCGGCACGTTGCGCTTGTTCGTCGCCACGAGCCAGGCCGGCGCGTCGCCGTGCGTGGCGAGGGACCGGAGCATGCGCGAGGACACGTAGACCGAGGAGTTCAGCACGCTCAGCACTGCGGTGAGGATCACGACGTCCATCACGACGCCCGCGCCGGGCAGCCCGATGATGTTCCAGGCGGCGACGTAGGGGCTGGCCAGGACCTTGGCGCTGTTCCACGGCACGATCGTGACGACCAGCACGATCGAGCCGACGTAGAAGAGGATGATCCGCCAGATGATGCCGGTGGTGGCCCGGGCGACGGAGCGTTCCGGCTCCTTGCTCTCGGCGGCGGCGATGGTGACGATCTCGGCGCCGCCGAAGGCGAAGATGACCACGACGATCGCGGAGAAGATCGAGGTGAAGCCGTTCGGGGTGAAACCGCCTTGCGAGGTCAGGTTCGAGAAGTCGAACGAGGCACCGGGCCAGGCGCCGAAGACGTACAGCCCGCCGACGATCAGGAAGGCGACGATCGCGGCGACCTTGACCGAGGAGAACCAGAACTCGAACTCGCCGAACGACTTCACCGACAGCAAGTTGGTCGCGGTCATCACGATCATCAGGCCCATAGCCAGCACCCAGAGCGGCAGCCCGATCCAGGCGTGCAGGATCGCCGCTCCGGCGACGGCCTCCACGGCCACGATGATGACGTAGTAGTACCAGTACAGCCAGCCGATGGTGAAGCCCGCCCACGGCCCGATGGCGGTGCGGGCGTAGTCGGCGAACGAGCCCGAGGAGGGCTTCGCCACGACCATCTCGCCGAGCATGCGCATCGTGCACAGGACGAGCGCGCCCGCCAGACAGTACGACACGATCGCGGCGGGTCCGGCGGTCTTGATCACGGAGCCGCTGCCGACGAACAGACCGGCGCCGATCGCGCCGCCGATCGCGATCATCGACATGTGGCGGTTGCGCAATGAGCGGCTGAGCTCGGGTTGTTGCGGGCTCTGCGGCGCTCTTCGCGATGCGGGGGAAGTCATGGCAGCTCCAGTCCTGGGCAACGGGGTGTGGGGCGCGGAGGGTTCCCTCTCGTAGAGGGGGTGTCCGGCGGGGGAGCGGTCGCTCGGGGGCGTGGGCGTCGTTCGGGCGTACGCCCCGGAGATGCGGTCGGACCGCTCCCGGGGGAGCGCCTGGCCCGTGCCGCGTGAGGCTCTGGCCGCCGAACGGGCACGGGGATCGGGCGGTTCCGGCGGCCCGGTCGGGGCCGCCGGAGGCCTCATCGGTCCGGTGCGTTCGTGTGCCACCGGATTCGGCAGGTCTGTGACGTCCGGTCGGGTACGTCTGTCGCGACGTCCGGTCGGGTACGTCCGCGATGCCCGGGCGGGGACATCCGTGGGTGTCGGTGTCGGTGTCCGGGCGGGGACATCCGTGGGTGTCGGTGTCGGTGTCGGTGTCGGTGTCGGTGTCCGGTCCGGTACGTCCGTGCGTCGTCCGGCCGGGCACGTCTTCGCCGTCAGGTCCAGTCGCCCTCGCGGCCGCCGCCGATCACCCAGGTCAGCGCGCGGAAGCGACGCAGCGCCTCCCGGGCGTCGGGGGTCTCCATGCGTACGGTCCGGGGCCCGCCCGGTTCGACACCGGCCAGTGCACGGGCGCGCTCGGCCAGGTGCGGGCTGTCGACATCGACCTCGACCACGTGCGGTGCCGGTCGCGCGGTGGGGTGCGGCGGGGGCGAGGAAAGCGCCGCGGCGGCCTCCCGGCGGATGTCGGCGGAGGTGACGGCCGGTGTGTGGCAGATCGCGGCGTGCCGGGAGATCGCCGTCTTCACGGTGACGGTTCGGCAGCCGGGCGCGTACTGGGCGGCGTCGCGGCAGGTCAGGTCGTCGCCGGTGACCAGGACCACGGGGGTCCCGGCCTCTGCGGCGACCAGGGCGTTGAACCGCCCCTCGTCGACGGGTTCGCCGTCGATGCGCACGCCGAGGATGCTGTGCGAGAGGTAGGTGTGGGCGAGGACGCCCTGCTCACCCGCGCCGGTGTGGTAGCCGACGAACGCCACCGCGTCGACGCCGGTCTCCAGTCCCTGCATCATGCCCAGCGGCTTGTGCCGGCCGACGATCAGGACCGCGCGGGGGTCGAGCTCCTCGATGAGCACGTTGTCCATGCCGCAGTGCGCGTCGTTCACGACGATCTCGTCCGCGCCGGCGTCGGCGAACCCCGCGACGGCGGCGTTGACGTCCTGGGTGAGCAGTCGCCGGAAGCGCTCGTAGCGGGGCGTTCCCGCCTCGACGTCCGCCGGGGAGACCGTTCCGGTCGCCCCTTCCATGTCTGCGGATATCAGGACGCGTGTCACTCCGTCACCTCTTTCGACCGTTCCGCGGGGCTGCCCGAACGCAGCGCGACCAGGGCGTCCGCGTGCGAGAGACCGCTCTCCTCGACCACGCCGCGCACGCTCTGCGCCTCGCGTACGAGTGCGAACCGTACCTGTCCGTCAGAATCCATCCGATAACCGTACACAGCGGGGCGAGGTAGGGAGTTGTAGGAGAAGTGCGAGGAGAAGTAGTACGCCCCGGTGTCGTACAGCGCCACCACGTCCCCCGGTTCCACCGCCGGAAGTTCGCGCCCGGTCGCGGTCAGGTCGCCGGCGAAGCAGCACGGGCCCGCGATGTCGACGACCTCGGACGGGCCCCGCTTCGGGAGCCCCGCGGCGTCGAACACCCCGACGCGCAGCGGCCATGCTTCGGGCATGAAGACCGTGCGCGTCGCCACCTGGGCCCCGGCGTGCGTGACTGCGATCCGCCGTCCCCCGGCCGACTTGGTGTACTCGACGACCGTGGCGATGGTGCCGCTCTTGGCGAGCAGTGACCGGCCGAACTCGGTGACCAGGGCGTAGCGGCCGTCGAACAGCCCGGGGGCGGCGCTCCGGAGTTCGGCGACGTAGTCCGCGTACGTCGGCCGGTCGTCCTCGTCGTCGAAGTTGACGGGCAGGCCGCCGCCGATGTCGATGCCGGTGATCTGCGTGCGGCCGAGTTCCGCGTTGACACGCTCGGCGAGTTCGTACGCGGCCCGCACGCCCTTTGCGATGAGCGGCAGCGGACAGCCCTGGGAACCGACGTGGGCGTGCAGCCGGTTGAGCCACGGCCGCTGGGCGAAGGCCGCGACCACCGCGTCGACGGCTCCCGGGTCGTGCAGTGCGACGCCGAACTTCGAGGTCGCGGTCGCGGTGCTCATCGCACCGATAGCGCCCGCGCCCACCTGGGGGTTCACCCGCAGTCCGATGGGCCCGGAGGCTTTCCGGCCGGCCAGCAGGCGGTCGACCCGGGCCAGCTCCTGGAAGTTGTCCAGGTTGATCGCGATCCCGTGGGCCAGGGCGAACTCCAGCTCCTCGACCGTCTTCGCGGGACTGTCGAAGACCAGTTGGTCGTACGTGAACCCGGCGGCCAGGGCCTGCTCCAGCTCCCCCGGCGAGGCCACCTCGCAGCCCATGCCCGCGTCGGCGAGCAGCCGCAGCACCGGTACCAGGCCGCATGCCTTCGCCGCGAACGTGTGGTGCACCGCGGCCGGTCCCTCGAACGCCTCGTTCAGCGCCTCGACCGCGGCGAGCACGCCGTCGACGTCGAGCAGCCCGACGAGCAAGGACCGCGGGCCGAGCAGACCGTCCTCGACGGCGCGCGCCAGCGCGGCCTCACGGGCGGCGCGCCGGGGAGAAGAACCGGAAGTCACATGAACCACACTCCAGACGTCGGGCGTGCACGGCGCTCGTCGAGCCGTCGGCCGTTGTGTGCACAGCTTCGGCGTGCGGCACCTGTCACGTCTTCGTCCCGCTCGACCATGGATGGGCCGGATTCATGTCCCGAACGACAGGAAAACGATCATGATGTCCTCGGGCGGCGCGGAAGTAGTGGTGTGTACGAGGAGCGGGCGGGACCTTCAAGGCGCGCGCCCGGAACGAGGAGCGGGCAGGCCTTCACGGTGCGCGCCGGGAACGGGGCACGGGATCGGGGCACCAGAACGGGGCACGGGATCGGGGGCACGGGAACGGGGCACGGGATCGGGGCCTCACCGCGTGTGCCGGGCCAGCCGCAGCCCGATGTCCGCCAGGAGCCGCACGGTGGGGTCGTCGAGGTCGATGCCGAACAGCTCGTGGGCCCGCCGCAGCCGGTACCGCAAGGTGTTCGCGTGCACGTTCAGGCTCCGGGCGGCCAGGCTCGTGTCCCCGAACGTGTCCAGATAGGCGGCCACCGACGCACCGTACGCGGAACCGTGCGTCCGGTCGTGCTCGGTCATCGCGTGCACGGGCCCCGACAGGGTCTCCCAGAGCGGTCCGACCCGGTCGAGGATCTGGAGCAGCGCCGTCTCGGGCAGCACCTCCTCGAAAGCCGCCGCGGCCGACGCCGCCGTTGAGGCAGGAAGACGCCCGGCCCGTTCCCGGAGCACCCGCACCACCGACTCCGCCGCCTCGCGCGACGCGGGCAGGCCCGACAGGTCTCCGGCCACCGGACCGGCGCCCGCGAACACCACGCTGCGCGGGACCGAGCGCGCCGCAGCCAGCAGGGCCCGCGCCGGGTCGGTCTCGCCGTCGCCCGCCGGGACCAGGACGTACAGCCGCCGCCCCGACCGGGCGGCCACGCACCCGTCCCGGTAGGCCGCCGCCTGCAACGCGAGCACATCCAGCCCCCGCTGCTCGGCCGCGCTTCCCGGGACGCCAACGGCGGCGGCCCCGGTTCCCCGCGTCTCGTATGCCTCGCTCCCGGCCCGCGCCGGGTACGCCCCCGGTGCCTCCGCCGGGTACGCCTCAGCGACCACCACCGCGTAGGGCCGTCCCGGCACGATGCCGGCGTCGTGTGCGGCCCGCGCCGCGTCTTCGCGCCCCTCCAGCAGGGAGTGCACCGCCTCCTCCCGCGCCCGGGCCGCGGCCCGACCCCAGGTCTGGTGGTGCGACAGATGGGGCACGGCCGCCCGCGCCGCCGTGCGCAGCGCCGCCGCCGCGTCCTCGGCGAGCGGCCTGCCGTCCGCCGCCGCCCAGAGCGAGCCGAGGACCTCCGAGCCGTGGCGGACCGCGATGGCCAGCCGCTCGGCGTAACGGTCGTCGGCGGGCAGGCGCACCACGTCGTCGGTGCTCCACAGGGCCTGGAAGAAGCCGCTGGCCCGCAGTTCGTGGACGCGCCAGCGGGGAACCTGCTGGCCGAGGATGGTCAGCCGCCGCATCGGATCGGGTTCGTGGTCCATGCGCGAGTACGCGAGCACCCGGGACTGCGGGTCCTCGATCGTGATGGCGCCCCCGACCAGGTCCGCCACCGTGTTGGCCAGCCCCGGCAGATCGCCGAGCCGCAGCCCGCCGACCGCGTCCGTCCCGCCCGTCCCGGCCGGCCCGGCAGGCGCGCTGTGCGCCAGTGCGGTGCGCAGCCGACCGAGCACATCCGTCCAGCCCTGCTCCGGTCGTCGGGTCAGCAACGCGGTACGTCCGACGTCCGCAGCCTCCAGCAGTGCCGTCCGCGGCCCACGGGGCCCTCGCCGCAACACCACGGCCGCGGCCCCGGCCCGGTCGGCGCCGCGCAGTACGTCGACCGCCTCCGGCGAGGAGACCTCCGTGCCGACCACGAGCAGGATCAGCCCGGACGCCGCCCAGGTGCCGTCGTCCCGTTCCTCGGCGGGATCGTGCAGCACCACATCGGCCACCGGAACGCCCAGGCCGCGCGGCGCCACGACGACATCGAGCATGCCGGGAGCGATCAGCCCGAGGATGTGCCCCAGCGACGGCCCGCCGGCGAGCCCGTCCGTCTCATGCGTGTGTGGTGCCATGTGTCCATCATGGTCGGCCGCCCCGAGCACGGCGGGGACCCGCAGGCATTCCCGCCCGGCCCGGAGCCGTTCCGGCCGGTCGGGCCCGGCTCGAAGCTGTCCGGGCCGGGAGCCGCCCGGTTTCCCGTACGGCCCTGGCGCACGGCGCGGGGAGCGTACTGCTCTCACCCGGTCCGGCCCCGTACCCCGTCGAAGGGTCTGTACGGTCAACGGTGGTTCTTCGAACAGGAAGTGACACCTGATGACAGACGTGATCGTCTCGGCTGAGGCCGTGGAGGAAGTGGCTCCTGCCGGGGCGCCGGATGCGTTGGACGACCAGTTGATCAGCAGCTGGTGGACCGGGCGAAGGGCGAAGGCTGGTGGTATCCAGCTGACCGGCGAGGGAGGGCTGCTGCAGCAGCTGACGAAGAGGATCCTCGAGTCCGCCCTCGAAGGCGAGATCACCGACCATCTCGGGCACGAGAAGCACGAGCGGGCCGAGAGCGGCAATGTCCGCAACGGCACCCGCGCCAAGACCGTGACCACCGATGTCGGGCCGGTCGAGATCGAGGTGCCGCGGGATCGGGCAGGCTCGTTCGAACCGCAGATCGTCAAGAAGCGGCAGCGTCGGCTGAAGGCGCCGACGAGATGGTGCTCTCGCTGTCTGCTCGCGGCCTCACGCACGGCGAGATCTCGGCCCACCTCAAAGAGGTCTACGGCGCCGAGGTGTCCAAGACGACGATCTCCACGATCACCGACAAGGTGATCGACGGAATGCACGAATGGCAGAACCGCCCGCTCGACTCGGTCTACCCGGTCCTGTTCATCGACTGTGTGCACGTGAAGCTGAGGGACGGTCGAGTCGCGAACAGGCCGGTCTACGTCGTCCTCGCGGTCGCGGTCGAGGGCACCCGGGAGATCCTGGGCCTGTGGGCCGGCGACGGCGGCGAGGGCGCCAAGTACTGGCTCCAGGTGCTGACCGAGATCAAGAACAGGGGCGTGGACGACGCTGCATGGTCGTCTGCGACGGGCTGAAGGGCCTGCCGGACGCGATCGGGGCGGTCTGGCCCCAGGCAATCACACAGACCTGTGTCGTTCACCTGCTGCGGGCGTCGTTCCGTTACGCGGCCCGGCAGGACTGGGACAAGATCTCGAAGGCGCTCAAGCCTGTCTACACCGCCCCGACCCAGGACGTCGCGGAGGAGAAGTTCCTCGAATTCTGCGAGACGTGGGGCAAGAAGTACCCCGCGATCGTGCGGCTGCGGGAGAACGCCTGGGCCGCGTTCGTCCCGTTCCTTCAATTCGACACCGAGATAAGGCGAGTTGTGTGCACCACGAACGCCATCGAGTCGGTGAACGCGCGCATCCGCAAGGCCGTCCGGTCCCGCGGGCATTTCCCGAACGAGCAGGCAGCGATCAAGTGCGTCTACCTGGCCGTCATGAGCCTCGACCCGACCGGGCAGGGACGCAAACGCTGGTCACAGCGATGGAAGGCCGCCCTCAACGCCTTCGAGATCACATTCGACGGCCGGCTCTCCGCCGCCCGCCGCTGAACCCCTAACAACTCCAGAAACACCGTTCACCGGACAGACTCACGGTCGGACATTCGCTGCCTCATCGTGGTTGGCCACCGTGTCACCTCATCATCCGGCTGGCGACCCGCACGAACTCTTCAGGAGAAGCGATGACCTTGCGACTGTGACCAGTCCGGCAAGATCGCATCCAGGCACGGGCCACTCTGCGGCGTCGGGGCACCCCCCCAGACTCCCGCTCGGCCGTATCCGCCTGCACTGGGAGCCCGCCTCCCGAGCGGGCTGGGATGTCACCGCCCACCTCGGCCCGGCCACCACCGAGGTCCTCCTCGCCTCCTGGCCCGCCGCCCCCGACGACTGGCCGCGCCTGGTCCGCCCACCCTCCACGAGGTGACCGGCCTGTGCGCCGCCCTCGTGGTCGCCACCGTCGCCCTGGACCTCTCCAACCGCCTCGCCGAGGTCTGACCGCAACCGCAGAAGGCTGCCCCGCGCCGACCGGCAGGGGCGGTCTTGCCGTACGCCCGCCCATCCGGATCTTGCGTACGCTCATCACCGACGAACGAGGAGGACACGATGGCCGACGACCAGCAGCTCTGGGGATATCCGGAGGTCGCCGCCCACCTGGGCATCAGCGCCTCCGCCGTGGAACGGCGCGGTCCTGGCCGACGGCGGGGACGGCAAGACACCACACCGGGCCTCAACTGGTCCGGTCAAGCCTCTGCAGTCTCCGGAGACTCAAGGCACTGGCCAGTGGTCCGGGCGCCAGTGAGAGCAAGGCCCAGGGCCATCCGACGTGCGCGGCCAGGTGCGGCAGCAGGAGTACCGGTACCGCCGCGAGAGAGTATCCGAGCGCCATCTGCACGGTCAGGGCCGTCCCCACGGCGGTCGGGTCGGAGGAGTCAGCAAGCAACGCTGAGTACATCGGTGAATCCCCGATCACCGATGCCCCCCAAACGATCAACACCACCGCAGTCACTATGTCGGGAAGAAGTGGCAACGCTGGTGCGAGGAGGCAGCAACAGGCCGAGATGGTGACTACTACGGTCGTGACACGGACTCTGCCCCACCGATCGGCTGCGGAACCTGCGCCGAAGCAGCCGATGGCCCCGGCTACGCCGATCAGCAGGAACGGGCCCCATCCCGGGACACCGAGGACAGGGCCCCCCGAACCGGGCAACGCGGCGAGCAACGCGACCGACCATGTCCACAGGCCGTAGACCTCCCACATATGGCCCAGATAGGCCAAGGTGACGAGCCGCTGTCGCCTGTTGCGGAAGAGCTGCCAGGCGGCACCGATCCGTAGTGTGTCGGTCTCGCTCGTGTGCGGGCCGGTCCGAGTCGTCGTCGCCAGCCCGGCTGCCAGTGTCGCGGCAACCGCCGAGATGAGGAGGACACTTCGCCAGCCCGGCAACGGCAGCGTGCGGAGTGCGTGCGGAAGAGCGCTGCCCAACGTCAAGGAAGCCACGACCAGCGCGACTGCCGACCCGCGGCGGGCCAGGGTCCATGAGGCGACGGCCTTCATCCCCGGTGGATACACCGCCGCAAGAGCGATTCCCGTGAGGACGCGCAGAGCAAGGGTCGGCGCGAATCCGATGGGTAGAACCGCAGGCAGCGCTGTGCACGCGGCAGCGATCAGCGAGCCCAGCGGCAGGAGTACGCCCGGGCGTACCCGGTCGGCGACGCGCAGCAGCCCCAGTCCCAGCGCTCCGGCCGCGAACCCGAGCAGGACGCAGCTCGTCAGCCACGAGACTTCGCCTGAGTCGAGGTTCCAGTGCCGCGCCAGCTGCGGCGCCACCGCTGACGTCGCGTACCACGTGCTCAGTGCCAGCACCTGGACGAGCGCCCCGAGAGTGACGTTCAGTGCGACGGCTCCAGGGCGCAGCCGGTCGTCCATGAGGACCATGGCCGGCACCCGGGTCGACCGCACGTTGCCGCTCACATCGACAGGCTTGTCCATACCGTCTTCGTCTCGAGGTATGACTCGAGGTTCGCGTGGCCCATCTCACGGCCGTAGCCCGAGGTCTTGAATCCACCGAACGGTGCTGCGGCATCAGTGGCACCGTACATGTTGATGTAGACGGTGCCCGCCCTGAGGAGTTTCGCCAGGCGGTTCGCGCGGGCGATGTCACGTGTCCAGATGCCGGCCGCGAGACCGTAGGGTGAGTCGTTGCCGCGCGCCGCGATCTCCTCGAGGGAGTCGAAGGGCTGGGCCACGACGACGGGACCGAAGATCTCCTCGCGTACCGCTGCCATTGTGTCGTCGACATCGGTCAGAACGGTGGGACGCAGGAAGTATCCGTCCGCGTCGACGCCAGCCGGGGCTACTGCACCGGCGGCGGCAGTCGCGCCACCGGTGAGCGCGCCGTCGATGTAGCCGCGGACTCGGTCGAGCTGGGTTCGACTGATGAGCGGACCGAGGTCGGTGCTCGGATCGAGCCCCGGTCCGACGCGCATGCTGTCAGCCCGTTCGGACAGGGCGCCCACGACGTCGTCGAAGCGGGAGCGTTCGACGTAGAGGCGTGAACCGGCACTGCACGACTGGCCGGAGTTCGAGAAGATCGCCGATGCCGCGCCGGCCACTGCCTCCTCGACAGGAGAATCGGCGAAGATGATGTTCGGACTCTTCCCGCCGAGTTCCAGCGTCACTCGCTTGACCTGTGCGGCCGCCTTCTGCGCCAGGTGGATCCCGACACGGGTGGAACCCGTGAAGGCGATCTTGTCCACGAGTGGGTGTTCGACGAGTGCCTCGCCTGCTTCCGGTCCGTAGCCGGGGAGGATGTTGAGAACACCGTTGGGCAGTCCGGCCTCGAGGCCCAGTTGGCCCAGGCGGATCGCGACGAGCGGGGTGTTCTCGGCGGGCTTGAGGACGATCGCGCACCCGGCGGCCAAGGCGGGCGCGATCTTCCAAGCCGCCATGAGAAGAGGGAAGTTCCACGGAATGATCTGCGCGACGACACCAACGGGTTCCCGCTCGGTCCGCACCATGGTGTCGGGCACGGACACCGGAATGGTGTTTCCCTCGATCTTGCTGGGCCAGCCCGCGAAGTACGCGAAGTGCTTGATGGACAGTTCCACGTCGTTCTGGCGGGCGGAGCTGCGCACCTTACCGCCGTCGAGTGCCTCGAGGTCGGCGAGTTCTTCGGCGTGGGCCTCGATCAGAGCGGCGAAGCGCTCGATGATCCGGCCGCGGTCGAGGGCGGACATCCGTCGCCACGGCGAACCGTGTTCCATCGCCGCAGCCGCGGCCCGCACGGCACGGTCCACGTCGGTGACTCCTGCCGCGGCTGCGGTCGCGATCTGCCGGCCCGTGGCGGGGTTCAGTACGGGGATGGTGCCGCCCTTGTCAGCCGGTACCATCTCGCCGTTGATGAGGAGCCGCGGTGGGGCCTGGAGCAGAGCCGAAACGGCTGGGCTGAGGTCGGGTGTCGTACTGGCGTCTTCGATGACGCTCATGTCTGGCCCTCCTGAGGCATTGCGTTGCGGTAAGTGAGCGGGTGCGGGCGCCTCAGCGCGCGGTGGTCGGCTCGAGCACGGCGGGGTTGGCGATCGCGGGGGGCCGCTCACCCGCCACCCACGCGCGCAGGCCGCGTTCGGCGATCTTGGAGTGCTCGGTCACGACGTCGTCGGAGGCGCCGCCGATGTGAGGGGTGACGGTGACATTGTCGAGGCTGAGCAGCGGATGGTCGGCGGGGACCGGCTCGGTCCAGAACACGTCGAGCCCGGCTCCGGCGATCCGCCCCTCGGCGAGCGCGTTGACGAGCGCGTCCTCCTCCACCACCGCGGCGCGCCCTGCATTCACCAAGTAGGCATCCGGACGCATGAGCCGCAGCTCCCGGTCACCGATCAGCCCGATGGTGGACTCGGCCAGCGGGACGTGGACGGTGACGATGTCGGCCGTGGACAGCACCTCGTCGAGTTCGACGATGCGCGCCTGGTCGCCGAACGCGTCGGACGGGAGGAACGGGTCGTAGACGACGACATCCATGCCGAAGGCCCGGGCCCGCTGCATCATCCGGCGCCCGATGGCGCCACCACCGAGGATGCCGAGGGTGCGTCCGGACAGCCCGAGCCCACGAAAGGTCGAGTAGGGCTCGAACACGTCCTCGGACTTCCATGCACCGCTGCGCAGCCAGCGTTCGGCCCGGCCGGTGTGCCGAACGGTCATGAGAAGCAGTGTGAAGGCGAGATCCGCGGTGACGTCGGCATTGCGGGCCGGGGTAGTCAGGACGGCGATCTCGCGTGCAGTACACGCTTCCACGTCGACGTTGACCGGGTTTGCACGGCAGGACACGACGACCCGCAGCTCAGGTGCCTTGTCCAGGGTGGCTTCGTCGACGACGTCGACCTCGCACACGAGTGCGGTCGCGCGGGCGAGCTGCTCGTCGATTCCCCTGGTCGCCAGCGATGTGCCGGCCAGAGAGGGCTCGACGAGTTCGACGTCGAAGACGTCCTCGAGCAGCTCGGCTCGAGCTTGGTCGAAGGGCGCGGTGACCAGCAGGAGTGGGCGGGCGCTGTGGGTGGTCTGGTTCGACATGAATTTTCCTTGATTTCGTAGTCAGGGATCAGGTGGTGGTTACGTGGGGTGCGTCCGCGGAGAGGGCGGCCGTGGGTTCGGACGCGGGGCTCGCGTCGGCGGCGTGTGCGGCCGCCTGCACCGCCCGCAGGTCCGGCCAGTGGCGTCGCACGGCGTCGCGGACGTCGCGGAACACCTGGGCCTGGGCGTCGTGCAGGGCTCGCAGACGGGGATCTGCCTCGAAGATCTGAGCGTCGTCGCCGAACTGGGCCAGCGCGGCGGGAAGGTCGGGTGCCGCGCCGACAGCAACGAGGGCCAGCGCGCCCGCACCGCGGGCGCCGAGTTCGGCGAAAGTGGAGCGGACGATGCGGCGACCGGTCACGTCGGCGACGATCTGACAGACGACCGGCGATTGCGCCCCACCGCCGCAGAGCCGGACCGTCGCGTCAGCCTTGATGCCCAGTACGTCCATGCATTCGCCCAGGGACAGAGCAATGCCTTCGTAGACGGCGCGCAGCAGTTCTCCCGGGCTGGTGCGTACGGTGATGTTCAGCCATGCCGCCGAGGCCGCGGTGTCCACGAAAGGCGCTCGCTCACCGCTTACGCCCCCGTAGGGCAGGTAGAGCACCCCCCGGGCCCCGGCCGGAACGGCGTTGACGAGTTCTTCGATCTGTGACCATTCCAGCCCGGCCAGGCCTGTGGCCTCTCGCGCCCAGTCGAGGTTGGGGGTGCCGTTCATCGGGGCGAGGCACTCGATGACCTGAGTTCCCTGGCCCAGGTTGAGGGTGATGACCGGTACGTCGACGGGCGCGCTGACGCGCTCCTGTACGGCACCGACGAACGCGGTGGTGCCGAGGATCGCGTACGCCTCGCCCGGCCCGACGACTCCCAGGCCGACGCCGCCGGCCGGTGTGTCGACCAGGCCGGTCGCAACGGGCAGACCGACGGGCAGGCCGGTCTCTCGCGCTGCTTTCTCCGTCACTCGGCCGCATACCGCATCGGGTGGGAACAGGGGCGGCAACAACCGACGGAAACCGCCGTGGCCCAGGCCTTCGATGAGCTCCTCGGAGTAGCGCCCCGTGGCAACGTCCAGGTAGGTGCGCGAGGCCTCGGAAGCCTCCGTTCCCACAACTCCCGTGAGTTGGAAACGGATCCAGTCCTTGCAGTTGAGCTGCGTCGCCGCGCGGGTGAGGAGTCCGGGATCACTGTCCTGCAGTTCTTCCAGGAGAACGGGCAGGGCCCCCGGGAACAGGGCCGAACCCGTCGTGCAGCGGACCAGTTCCCCGCGCCCGTCGGCCTTCCATCGAGCCACCCGCTCGGCAGCTCTGCCGTCCAGCCACAGTACGGCTGGACCGGCGGGACGTCCGTCGGCGTCCACGAGCCACGCACCGTCGCCCTGGCCCGTCACGCTGAGCCCGAGCAGCTCGACATCGCCGGCTTCGGCCAGTGCCTCGCTGATTGTCTGCCCGACAGCGGACCAGACCTCGTCCATGTCCTGTTCGGCGTAGTGCGGTTGCGGCCGCCGGATACGGACCGTCGATCTGGCGGCCCCGAGCACGTCACCCGTCGTGCTGATGACGACGGACTTCACCGACGTCGTGCCGGCGTCGATGCCCAGCACGGCCTGGACTCGGCTTCTCATCGATACCTACTCTCCCCGTTCGGGTTCTCCAGCGGATCAGTCTGCGGTGGGTTGTTCAGAGATGACCCGAGTGGCCACCGGGGGAGCTGGATCGGCCTGTGGACCGTACCCCGGGGCTTCGACTCCCACCTCACGCAAGAGGAAGGTGAGGAAGATCCCGACGATGTAGAGCGCCGCGAGAATCCAGACAACCGGCCCGACACCCAGCGGCCCGACCAGCGCCGCCACGGCCGGGCCCCCGAAGTTGCTGAGGCCGGCACCGAGATTCAGGACCGCGACTGCGGCTGCCTTGTGCTGCGGAGCCAGGAGCGGGACGACGGCTGACAGCGGGACGTACATGCCCAGCGCGAGACCGTAGACGATGCCCAGGGCCATGACGACGACGTAGTTCGCACCGACCGCCTGCGGCAGGTAGTAGAACCCGAGAACGGTGATCGCTGTGGCAGCTCCGCCGCCCCAGGCGATGACATTGATGCGGCCGAACCGGTCGGAGGCGTAACCGGAGATGAGGTTCGCGGCCACGTTCGCCGCAAGCATGGTGCCCCAGATCGAGGACCACTGCGACTGGCTGAAGCCGACCGTCTTGACCATGTACACGTTGAGGAACACGGCGAACGAGTAGTACGAGATCGTGTTGATGAGGCGGACAGCGCCGCCGACACCGACCTTCGGGCGTTCCTTCATGATGGTGATGCCGCGCTTGAGCCCCTCGATGGTCTCCGCACGGGTGACTCTGCGCGCGCCGGCCCGGGACTTCACCAGCACTGCGATCATGAGGGCAGCGACCGCGACGAATACCAGCGACGACCACAGGGTGGCCAGTTCCCCCAGCGGTTCGACAGCGACGGCCACGAAGTACCCGCTGATGACCCCCAGGCCCATGGCGTTGAAGAACCAGTACCAGCCGACGGCTTTGCCCATGACCGCATCGGGCGTCTCCATGGTGACCCAGACAAGAAATCCGTAGGCGAAGAACGGGTAACCGATGGCACGAATCGCGTAGGTCGCGATCATCACCGGGTAGTTCTCCTGCATGACGCCGAGGGTCAGGAACGCGAGTTCCAGCACGATCCACAGGCACGCGCCGATGAGCATCACCCTTCGCGGGCCCCAGGCCTCGGCCAGTGCGCCGGCCAGCCAGGCGGCGACCGCCACGACGATGCCGTAAGCGCTGAACAGCCCTGCGACCTGACCACCACTGAACCCGCGTTCCTCCAGGTAGGTCGACAGGAAGCTGAGTTCGATCCCGTCGCCGACCATGAACAGCATGAGGGCGATGAAACCCCAGAGCAGGACCCGGGAGATTCCTTGGTTCGTAAGGGCATGCGTCCACCGGCTCTGCGGCTGCGCGACGCCGTCCTGCGTCGTCATAGACTCCTCCTTGAGCCTGAACATTTGTACACTCGGTGAACCGGTGCTCAAACATCATGACTCCGCCGCCTGTGCTGTCAAGGTGCTTCTTTCGCTTTCGTGATGCGAGCATGGTGACCGCCTGTCGGTATTTGGTGAGTATGTCCAAATTGCGAGTGGTGCTCCTTCGTTGCAGCCGGGTGCGAACGCTTACGGGCGGCAACCCGTACCGGCGAAGGGGCCGTGGATCGCGACCGGGAACGCC
Organism: Streptomyces sp. NPDC056061; assembly: GCF_042266885.1. Taxonomy (NCBI): domain Bacteria; kingdom Bacillati; phylum Actinomycetota; class Actinomycetes; order Kitasatosporales; family Streptomycetaceae; genus Streptomyces; species Streptomyces sp. NPDC056061. The sequence continues at coordinate 34,065 of NZ_JBHJWQ010000036.1, forward strand.
GCCCGGGGGTCGTGACGGCGCGCACCTCGGAGTCGACCGGCTTGCGCCGGCGCTCCGTCATCGCCCGTATTCATCGGCGCACCACCGGCGCCGGCGTCCGCGGAGCGCGGCTCCGCGGTACCGGTCTCGTGCATCGACGGGGCGGCTGGGTCGGGCAACTCTCCCGGCTTCGCGCAGAGCCTCCTGACTTGCGGCAGCAATGGCCCGTGCTCCGTCGAAGATCCGTCGGACAGCCTTGCGCTCCGCAGTGCGGCCGGGCATCATGGTGAACGGAGGTGCAGCCGTGCGAACAAATGCTCACGATCCGTTGCTCGGCAAGGCGGCCCGGCTCTACTACGACCACGGTCTCACCCAAGCCGAGATCGGCGAGCTTCTCAGCCTGTCCCGGGTGAAGGTGACCAGAGTCCTTGCCGAGGCCCGACGCGTCGGCATCGTTGAGATCACCGTTCACAGTGACGAGCGTCCCTTCGCCGACATCGAGGCAGCCCTCGTACGCCGGTTCGGCCTGCAGAGCGCATGGGTGTGCCCCAGCCTCGGGCCCGGTGAGGAGCGGTCACCTTCGTCGCTGGGCGTGACCGGGGCGGAGGCCCTCGCCTCGGTCCTCCCGCACGTCCAGCGAGTCGCGGTCGGCATGAGTACGGCTGTCGCGGCCAGCGTCGCCCATCTGCGTTATCAGTCCGACAGCGCCGTCGAGGTCGTGCCCTTGGCGGGAAGCCGCGGCGGGCGCTCCAGTGAAGCCAATCCACACGAGGTGGCTACCACTCTCGCCCGCGTCGTCGGCGGCACGGCATACCACCTGCCCGCCCCGCTACTGGCGACGGCCCCCGAGGCAGCCGCCGCCATCCGCGGGCTCGACGAGGTCCAGGGCACTCTCGATGCCGCAGCCGCAGCCGACGCTCTCGTTGTGGGCATCGGCAGCACGGCCCGCGTCGCCCAGGCTCTTCGCCGCTCGGTCACCGAGACCGAGTTCGCGACTCTCCGGGAGCTCGGCGCTGTCGGAGACGCCTCCGCCCGCTTCTTCGACGCGAACGGTGAAGCTGTCGACGGACCGATCGACAAGCGTGTCATCGGACTGACCTTGGAACACATGCGGGCGATCCCCACCCGAGTGGGGATCGCAGGCGGCATCGAGAAACACATTCCCTTGTTCACCGCGCTGGAGACGGGGCTCGTCAACATCGTGGTAACTGACATCGACAGCGCTCGCTCCCTCCTCACCCGCCCCGTCGCCAGACCCGTGACGGCCTGAAATACTCAGAGGAAACACGATGAAACACCCCACCACAGTCGAGGGCCTGTTCACCCAACTCGCAGAGGTAGGCCGTCTGGCCGTGGAACGCGGCTTCGTGCTGGCCAGCGGCGGCAACCTCTCCGCGCGCCTGCCCGGCAGCGACACCTTCGTCGTCACCGGCGCCGGCACCTGGCTGGACCGGCTCGGCAAGGACGACTTCACGAGCATGACCCTGGCCGGGGACGTCACAGGCGGGGCCGAACGCCCTTCCAGCGAATGGAAGCTGCACCAGCGCACCTACCAGGAGCGTCCGGACGTCAATGCCGTGATACACCTCCATCCCCAACACACCGTCCTTCTCGATGCCCTCGGTCACAAGATCCGGCTCGTGTCCCTCGACCACGCGTACTACGTGCGCTCCATCGGCACCGTCCCCTACAACCCCAACGGTTCGGACGAACTCGCGGACACCACCGCTGAGCAGGCGAAGACGCACAACTGCGTCATCCAGTCCCACCACGGCTGCTCCGCGCACGCCAAGGACATCGGCATGGCGTTCCGCCGCATCATGAACCTTGAGGAGGCCGCAACCGCGACCTACAGAGCTCTTACGCTGGGTGACCAGAAGACAACTTTCCCTCCAGAGAGTTTTTCGGCTCTGCACCACGCCTAAGCAGCGCCCCACGTTCCCCACGAGGTGCGTGCCGAGTACGACGGCAGCGCCAGTTCCTTCCAGCGGGTGCGGGCCCGCAGGACGCCGGCCGGCGTTGCCACGTTGTTGGGTGTGTGGGTGTCTGTTGGTGCGTCGAGGTGTGGTGGGGCCGGGTGTCGGCCTGGGCTCGGGCCGCGGTGGGTCGGCCGGTGACGCCGGTGATCTGCTCCCGGGTGGTGAAGCGGGTGGTCATTTCGGCTCGGTGTTCGGATGCGGTCATCAGGTGGTGTCGGGGCCGGACGTGGGGTGAGATGCCGCTGAACGCGGACAGGAACCGCTGGGCCCCGCCCACGCTGCGGAAGCCCTTCATGGCCCGTTCGCGTTGCCCCGTCGGCTGGTGACTGTTCTCTGCCCGGTTGTTCAATCCCTTGTGGGAGCGGTGCTCCACCGAGGGCATGACCTCAGGCCACCCGTTCTACATCACCACCCTGGTCTGAGCCTGATCGGCAGACTGCTGACCATGACAGCGCACGCAGGCAGAGGCGGCGATGTTCGCGTCCGGCACTCGCTCGTTGGCCGCCGCGATCAGCTTCGGCGCGCTCCAGCGCAGCTTCATGCCGCAGGCCGGGGCGTCGGGGGTGACGTCCAGGCGGCCGGTGTCCGCATCGAACGCCACGCCCCGGACGTGACCGGCGAGTTCGGGCGCGGCCGCGGCGAGGATGTCGTCCCAGCAGGCGAGGATGCCGCCGCCGGTCGGGGCGACGAGGCCGCGCTCGGTCATCATCCGGCTGATCGTGGCGCCGAGCCCGAGCGGCTCGCGTCGTCCCGTCGTACCACGGCGGTGCCGGTACGTCGCTTCGGCTTCTTGGTGGTCGCGCCGGCCGCGCCGCCCCGTCGCGATGTCCCAGCGCGTCGACGGCGCTCACCTTCCACCCGTCGGGCGTGCGGGACACGGTCATCCGCGTCGGCCCCGTCCGCCCGACCAAGCACGGGCTGCTGTCCTGTACTGCGCACCTTCCTTGAGGGCTATGTCGGGCCGTCTTTGATGGCGACGTTCA
>NZ_JBHJWQ010000036.1:37104-56880 GCF_042266885.1 Streptomyces sp. NPDC056061
AGGGCGTAGAGGTGGTGGTCGTCGCTGCCGATGTACACGATTCCGTCGACCACTGCCGGTGACGATTGGACCTTGCCGTCGGTGGCGTAGGCCCATCTTTTGTTCCCTGTGGCCGCGTCCAGGGCGTAGAGGTGGTGGTCGTCGCTGCCGATGTACACGATTCCGTCGACCACTGCCGGTGACGATTGGACCTTGCCGTCGGTGGCGTAGGCCCATTTCTTGTTCCCTGTGGCCGCGTCCAAGGCATATACCGTGTTGTTGCAACCGACGTACACGACCTTGTTGGCCACCGTCGGTAACGACCCAACCAAGTCGCCGGTGGAGTGGGCCCATTTCTTGTTCCCTGTGGCCGTGTCCAGGGCGTACACCCTTTTGCTGCTGCCGATATACGCGACACCGTTGGCCACCGTCGGCGACGTGAAGCGCCAATCTTCAGGTGGGTTGTCCAGCTCGTCGTTTCTGATGAAGCCCCAGTTGCTTGCGCGGCGTGCCCATTTTTCGTTCCCGGTGGCCGCGTCGAGGGCGGTCACGGAGTGGTAGCCGGCGATGTACACCACCCCATCGACCACCGTCGGCAACTCAAGGCCGGAATCGCAGGAGACGACCCACCTCTTGTTCCCGGTGGCCGCGTCCAGGGCGGTCACGTCACCGTTGCCGCCGATGTACACGACCCCGCCGACTACCGTCGGTGCCGGCTCGAGCTTGTCGCCGGTGGGGTAGGCCCATTTCCTCTCCCCAGTAGCGGCGACCAGGGCATACACGCTTCCGTCGACGCTGCCGATGTACACAACCCCCTTGGCCACCGTCGGCGACGACGTGACCGCATTGCCGGCGGTGAATCGCCACCGGAGCCGCGGATCAGGGGCTTTTTGATCAGGGATGTTGTGATCAGGGCTGTTGTGGTCGAACAGAGCGAAGGCTGTGGCGGCGATGCCGACGCCAGCGGCGGCGCCGATGCCGAGCCGCAGCGCTGTGCGGCGGCTGATGCGCCTTGTCGGCGTTGACATGCCCGCGGCCTGTCCTGGTACGCGCACCGGCGTTCGGGCTGCACCGGGACCGGCACCTGGGAGCGGGCTGGTGGCGGTTCTCGTGTCCGCGCCGGACAAGTCGGATCCGGCACCAGGTGCTGGGGCTACAACCGAAAGTTCGCGGAGGCGGTCGCAGACCTCGGCCGCTGATGCAGGACGGTCGTTGGGGGCCTTGGCGAGAAGGGCCATGACAAGGTCGTCCAGGGCGGCGGGGACATCGGGGCGAACCCGGCCCGGTGGCTTCGGGACCGTGTTCAGGTGGGCGGCCATCATCGCGACTGGTCCGGTGGCCTGGAACGGGGTGCTTCCGGTGAGGAGTTCGTAGAGCACGCAGCCCAGGGAATACAGGTCAGAGCGGGCGTCTGCGGGGACATCACCGAACCGCTCAGGAGGCATGTAGGCAAGCGTGCCGATGACCTTGCTCGACTTGTGCGTGGACTCCATGTACCGGGCGATGCCGAAGTCGAGGACCTTGACCTGATTGTCCAGCGTGAGCATGAGGTTCGCCGGCTTGATGTCCCGGTGCACAACCCCGGCTCTGTGGGCGGCCTGCAGCGCCGTGGCAGTCTGCGCCGCCCAGTCCATCACCGTGGGCACCTGGAGCGGGCCGTCCTCGCGGAGCACCGTGTCCAGATTCCGCCCAATGACGAGTTCCATGACTAGATAGAGGGTGCCGTCGTCGGGGTCCTGCCCCAGGTCGAAGACCGTTACCACACCCGCGTGGTTTAGTGCGCCGGCGGTTCGAGCCTCGCGGAAGAACAGCTCCGCACCGGAGGCGTCCCGCCGGTCGTGCGGCAGCAGCTTGACCGCGACCCGGCGCTCGATCACACGATCGCGGCCCTCCCAGACCTCCCCCATACCGCCCCGGCCGACGAACCCGACCAACTCGTATCGGCCGCCCAGAACCCGCAATGCCACCCACATCCCCGTTCGGACGCCCATGAACGCGCACGCGTCACGCCAGACCCGTCCTCGCAGGACGAGACGTCGACGATCCCATACCCGCCACCTGCTCACCAGCAGTAAGACACAACTGAGGGGGAACGGGCGACACCAGCACGGGGCCGTATGGATTTCGCACTTGCGGCGACCCCCGGTTCTTACAACGCTGGCATCGCGGCGGCCGACCGTCCGGGCCTTCTCCCGCGCCGACGACAACGACCCAAACATCGACCTGTGGAACGCGGCCGGAGACCGAATCCCCGACGAAACCGGCGACCGGTAGGGTCCTGAGCGGGCCGCCCGGGGTCACGGAAGTTGACGGTGCGCTGTATCGACATGCCCGGCGGTGGGAGACATGCGACGCATGTCCGGGTTCGCGAGAGATCCGAAGGGCACTGTCACGTTGGCTGACGGGTGGGATGATCTTTCGGGGTGATCACGTGGAGGGGGTTGTCCGCGAGCAGTACGCCGCCGTCGTACAAGGGGCACCGGTACCCGGTCGAGGTGATCTCCCACTGCGTGTGGCTGTACTTCCGCTTCCCGTTGTCATTCCGTGAGGTGGAGGAGCTGATGCTGCAGCGCGGCATCATCGTCTCCTACGAGACGGTCCGCCGCTGGTGTCTGAAGTTCGGACAGGCCTGTGCCGACAGACTGCGCCGCCGTCGGCCACGGCCCGGGGACAAGTGGCACCTGGACGAGGTCTTCATCAAGGTCAACGGCGAGTTGAAGTATCTGTGGCGGGCCGTCGACCAGAATGGCAACGTCCTCGACATCCCCGTCCAGAATCGGCGGGACAAGACCGCGGCAGGACGCTTCTTCCGCCGCCTGACAAAGAAGACCCGTACGGTGCCGAGGGTGGTCGTCACCGACAAGCTCCGCTCCTACAGCGCGGCGCACCGCGAGGTCATGCCCTCGGCGGAACACCGCTCCCGCAAGGGCCTGAACAACCGGGCGGAGAACTCCCACCAGCCCACGCGGCAGCGTGAACGCGCGATGAAGGGATTCCGGCGGGGAGATCACCTTCACGGCGACGGCACGACCGCTCTGCGTCCGCCCCAGATACACCCGCCCGGTCCCGCCCTGCCCCAGCCGCGCCTGAAGCCGGTACGGTCCGGTTTCCTGCGGATCATCCGCCCCCAAGGGCTGCTGCCTCATGCCTGACGTCATATCTGATTCCCCGTTCAGTGCCGTGTGCTGAAGATGAGTTGAGGTGGGGGTACCGGTAAGTCGAGCTGACGCGCGGTGAGTTGAGTGCCACGGCTTACCGTAGCGGCGTAGGGTATGGGGCGGGCGCCTCTGATGATGCCGAGATGTCTGATGCCTTATGGGCCGACACCGTCCGGGCCCACCATGACGCCGCCGGGATGCACCTCGACCCAGACACGCTCGCCGACCTGGAGAAGGCTGCCGAGCAGGCGGAGAAGGCCCGGCAAAAAGGGGCAGCCCGAAGGAACAAGACGGGCAAGACACCACGGACGACCCGGAACGGGGCGAGCGGCGATGTGTCCGACGCAGACGCAAGATCCGCCTGAAGGCGGCCCTGCTCGGACGGTCCAGAGGCGGGCAGACCAGCAAGGTCCACATCGCCAGCGAGCGCAAGTGCCGCCCGCTGGCGATCGTCCTGGCCGAGGGGCAAGCCGCCGACAGCCCGCAGTTCATCCCCGTGCTGGCGAAAGTCCGGGTCCGCGGACCTGCCGGCCGCCCCCGCACCCGCCCCGACGCAGTCGCCGGCGACAATGCCTACTCTTCGCGCGACAACCGCGCCCACCTGCGCAAACGAAACATCAAGGCCGTCATCCCGGAGAAGCGGGACCAGGCCGCCAACCGGAAGAAGAAGGGCAGCGGGGCGGCCGGCCCGTTGCCCACGACACCGAGCTCTGCAAGGAACGGAACACCGTCGAGCGCCTGATCAACAAGCTGAAAGCCTGGCGAGGCATCGCCACTCGATACGACAAGACGCCCGAAAGCTACCTCGCCGGCCTCCGCCTCCGCGCCGCCATGACCTGGATCAAAGACCTCACCCAGCCCTTGATCACTACCAAATACGCGCCCTGGTGCGGCGCAGGAGGACGAGGTTTTCGGCGGCTTCCGCAACGCCTGCCGCAGCCGCCCGACCGTACCAGTGTTCCGCGCCGTCGAGGTCTCCCCGCTCGCGCAGAAGGTTTCCGAGGTTGAACATGGCATCCGAGTGCTGTGCCCCGGCTGCTTTGCGGTACCAGGTCTCCGCCGCCTCCAGGTCACCGCGCTCGTAGGCGAGGAGGCCCAGGGAGAACGCTCCGCCGGGGTGTCCGGCCTCGGCACTGGCTCGACTCCATCGCTCGTTCTCGGTCAGGTCGCCGCGTTCGGCCGCCAGGAAGGCGAGGTTGTACATGGCCGACGCGTCGCCTTCCTCGGCGGCGCGCAGCAGTTGTCCATGGCCGGCGTCGTCGCCTTGACCGATCAGGAACATGGCGTAGTCGTTGGCGGCTCCGGGTACTCCGGCCTCGACGGCGCGCCGGAAGTGGAGCGAGGCATTCTCTGTGTCACCGAGTACCTGGTGGAGATCGGCAAGGCGGTAGGCGGCCAGATCGTCGCCCGCCTCCAATGCCTTCGTCCACCATGACAGCGCCTGGGGCGCGTCTCGCTTGAGCAGGCCCAGGTCGCCAAGTTCGAGCATGGCCCGTGCCTCCCCCCGTGCCGCTGCTGCACGCAGCACCGGCTCAGGCCGGTCAGGTGTGGGCACGGGCGGCTCAGTGGTCACCTCTCCCGTGAGCTGATGCACCTGTCGCCGCTCCAACCACTGGCGGCCTGCCCACAGGGAGATGACTAGAAGCAGACCCAGGTAAATCGGCCATCCCTGCATGTCGCGGCCCTTCCCCTCAGTAGTGGCTCCCGTGAGGCCACGCGCCGTTGCCCTCATGCTTCCCTTGTCCTACGGATGGCATGTCCGGCGCAGTATTCCGCGTCGGTGCGGCCGGTGACACCGTTCGGGGGGCGTCACCAGGACGACGTCATCGGTGCCGCAGCCCGCCGAAACCGGACCGCCGAAACGGATCGGCGTATTGCCGCAGAGTTCCGGTCGGGGGACGGACCGGCCGGAACGGGGCCGCTGCCGTGGAACCCGCCCGCAGTGCGGGCAGTGGTCCGCCAGCAGGCGGCGGTGCTGGGTGCAGGCGAAGGAGAAACCGAGCCTCCAGGACAGTTGCCAGCGTCCACCGCTGGAGTGGAGGCAGTCGGGGCAGAACCGGGATCCCCGTCCGCGTCCCCATAGGACATGCCGTGTCACAGCCCGGCCTCCGGGACTCATCTGCAGGGCCCGTCCGTCGTAGTGCGCCAGGGCCATGGCTGTGACCGCCTCAGGGGCCGTGCCGGTGGCGTACGTCGCCCGGCCTCAAGGAGGTCGGCGCCGGACAGGACGAACTTGTCGCAGTTGTGACAGTCGAGGTTCCAGGGGCAGGCGCCGCCGTCGACGACGGGCTGGAAGGTGCAGAAGCCACCCTCGGCCGGGGTGCTGCGGCGGGACAGGTCGATCGCCGGAGCCGGGGCCTGCTGGCGGGGGAGCGGGGTGGTCTCCCCGGCCAGGAGCTCGCCGGGCTGGGCGGCGCCGGGGCCGGTGCCCCAGACGTGCTGGACTCCAGATCGGTGCTGGTCAGGTGGACGTAGTGCTCCGCCATCCGGTCACTGACCTGTCCGAGGTAGCGGCGGATGTACGTCAGGGTGGCGCCGTGGCGCAAGGGGCTGGTGGCCAGAGTATGGCGGGCCTGGTGGGGGACGTAGTGGCCGAGGTCCATGGCGTCCACCCAGGGCCGGAACCGGCTGTAGAACCACTGATGGGTCAGCGACACCGTCCCGTCGTGGCTTCGGCAGGTCGTGGCTTCGGCAGGTCGTGGGGAACAGGGCCAGTGCGGCGCGTTGGGTGCCGGTAGCCGTAGCGGGCGGTGAAGCGGTCCAGGGTCTTGCGCTGGCGTTCGGCGAGGATCTTGCAGAGGCGTTCGGATATGCGGATCGCGGCGTCGTAGTTGCCGACCTTGGTCTGGTCGTGCCAGAACATCGCCAGTCCGCCGTAGCGGCCGATGCAGTCCCACCGCACCTTGATCACTTCGCCGATGCGGCGGCCGGTGGTGACGGTGGTCTCCCAGATGTCGCGGGCACCGTTGTCGTTGACGTCGTAGGTGGCGGCGAGTTCGGCCAGGTTCGTCTCGTCGGCCAGGGCCCGGGCGACTTCGTCGGGGAAGGGCCGACGCGCGGTCCGGCCAGTGGTGGCGCCGGAACCCCTGCTTCGGCTTCGGCTTCGGCTTCGGCGGGAGTGTCGCAGGTCTCGGTGAGGTGGACCTTGTAGCCCATCCAGAACAGGTCTTCGCCCTTGGCCGCCCAGCGGGCATCGGGGGCGTAGGGGGAGGCCAGGCGGAGTTGGCCGGGCGGGACGCCCTCGTCGTCGGCCTCCCGCTTCTTGCTCACCTCCCGTCCCCGGCTGTCGGTGTGCAGGTAGTAGGTCTGCACGAGGATCTGCCGCAGGAGCCGGACTGGCTCGATCTCCCGGATCCGAGCGGGGGCGTCGGGGGCCCAGGCCGCCCGGCACAACGCCAGGGCATCCTGTCCGAAGACCTGCGCGAGCCGGTTGCGTTTCGTCTGCGAGGACGGCATGCGCCAGCCGTCCAGCCTCGGCCCGTAGCGGTGGGCGAACTCGGCCACATCGACGTGCCCGGCCAGCCAGGCCGGTGCCGCCACCGCGAGGGCCTCCAGGGGCCGCCCGCACACTCTCCCCGGCGAGTTCGAGACGGCTCAAGTCCCTCACCGCGCTGATCACATGGGTGGAATCGGTGCGCTGCCTGCCTCGGCGGCCACCAGGGCCCCGTCCTGATAAAGGCAGCCGCATCGAGGTCCTCGCGGGCGGCGGGGACACCGGTGCGGATCGGCAAGGGGTGACCGTCGGCTGCTTCGCCGAAGTCCGGTCGTGGCGAAGGGAATTGAGGCTGTCCGCAGCTTTCCCGAAAGCCGTTGACGGTCCGCCTGAGTGGTAAATAGTCTGTGACATGTGAAATTTTACAACTGAGGGGGCGTGTCGTGCCTATTGGCGAACAGCTTGACGAGCGGGTGACCGCGGTGGTGCGAGCGGCGGGGCTGGTAAGACCGGCGAACCGGTTCTTCGCGGCAGCGGGGGCTGTTGACGCGGTCGCGGTTGCGGACGCGCTGGCCGTGGCACGGCAGTGGGAGGTGATGACCAAGACCTTCATGTTCACGACGATCTCGGGGCTGGGTACGGCGGCGCGGCACTTCGCGTCCCAGGAGGCTCCGGGGCGGGAGGCGCTGGCGGCCTTCCAGACGGCCTACCGCGTAATCGGCGACGACCTCGACAACCTGGCCGACGGCTTCAGTGCGGTGGCGCCCCTTGGAGCGGCAGGGATCCACTACCTGTGGTGGGCGGACTCGATCGTCGGGCCGCTGGCGGAAGCGGCCGGCGAGGGAGTGACGCGGGAACTGCCGGCGGGCGTCGCCAAGCTGCTGCGGGCGATGGAGTCACTGGCCGATCATCGATTGGGTGCGGCGGTACAGTTACGGGTCGTGGAGGCCACGGCGTTAGACATCGCCGTCGCGTTCCGGCGCATGTACGGCAAGGTGCGGGTCGACGGGCAGAAGCTCTTCGCGGCGTCCGACGCCCTGGTGTGGATCGACGCGCACATCAAAGCCGAGACGATTCATGCCAAGTCGGTCAGCGACGAGGAGACGGGCATGACCGCCCTGGTCGAGAGCGAAGAGGACGCCGAAGAGTTGATGCTGCTCGCCACGGATTACGCGGCCCACTGGGCCGGTGCACTCGACGACTTCGCCGATCAGATATGCGTGGGCTGATCCAGAGGAAGGACGCACAGAGCCAGTGAACGACGTCATTGACGCGGTCAACGTACTGCGCGGCTCGGTTCGGCGCGACGAACGGCGGGACGAAGCGACCCTCAAGCGCCTGGCCCAGGGACTGCTCACATCGCCCGTGCTCCGGAAGGTGCCCGCCGTCCAGGTGTTCGCCGAGGACGCCCTGACGTTTGCCGAGGATCCCCGGCTGCTTCGGACCAAGGCACACATCAACACTCGGGTGGACAACCACATCTTCTCGCTGTTCGACGCGTCCTACTTCCCGACGCTGTCCCTGGACTTCCTGTCCTACCGGACGTCGCCCACCGACACGCATCTGGACGCCAGATACCCCAGCCCGACCATGCCGGTGACGATCGAGCGGATGTCGAAAGGCTTCGAGGCCCGGCCCGTCGTGGCGCTCTTCCCCGAGAACCACATCGACGGCCGCCAGGAGAACGGGGACCTGGTCTTCTATTTCATCGACAAGTTCATCGAACGGCATCTGCGCCTGACCCGGCTTCTGGTGCATAACGTCATGGCCGAGGGATCGTTCCCGCTGGTCGAAGCCTCAGGGCCGGAAGACATCGCGCAGGCGTCGTCCTGGTGGGTACGGTTGCACGAATACCACCACCGGCAGGGCGACATGCCGATTCCCGACTTCCTCCCGGTGAAGAAGCTGAAGCCACTGGCCGGACTGGAGGAACTGCGGGTCGACGTGTCCGCGATGCTCGCCTGCCTCCATGACTCCGCGCTGCCCGAGCGCGGCGCGCAACTCACGTATGAGTACGTCCTCTCCGAACGGCTGCTCCGCTATGCGGTCGAGGGGATACCCAGGCCCAACTACGACGCGGTCGCGTCCCAGTTGCTTTTCAACTACCTGATCGCCGCGGACGGCATCCGGCTGCACAACGGCCTGATCCACCTCCGCCCGGGTCTGCCGGCCGTGCTCGCCGAATTCCTGGGCGAGATCCAGGCGATCGAACGGCACATCCACAGCGAACCCGCGGAACAGGTCCAGGAGCGCCTGCTGCGATTCACCAACCAGTACACCGACTACGACGAGAAGGCGAAGGACTACCAGCACATCGCCTTCTTCGCCGAGGCCAAGCGGAAGTTGGGCGTGTGAGCCTGATCAGTATTCCGATCTTCCAGGTCGACGCCTTCACCGACCGTGTTCTGTGGGGGAACCCGGCGGCCGTCTGCCCGCTCGAAGCATGGCTTCCCGAGCCCGTCATGCAGGCCATCGCCCTGGAGAACAACCTTCCGGAAACGGCCTTCATCGTCAGGAACGGGGACGCCTACGACCTGCGCTGGTTCACCCCGGCCACCGAGGTGGACCTGTGCGGACACGCCACGTTGGGCGCGGCATACGTCGTACTGACGCATCTGGAGCCGGGCTGGGACGAGGTGACTTTCCACTCGGCCAGTGGACCGCTCGTGGTCGCCCGGCACGGGGACATGTTCGGCCTGACGTTCCCCGCCCTCGAATTCTCTCCGGTGGAACCGCCGGTGGACCTGCTGCGGGGGCTGGGCGCGGTTGCGCCCTCAGCCGTCTACCGGTCCATGGACTATGTCGCGGTCTACGACAGTGAGGCACACGTCCGCTCGGTGGTGCCGGACCTCGTCGCACTCGGCGCGCTGGACCTGCGTGGCGTGGTCATCACCGCGCCGGGTGCCGAAGCGGACTTCTGCTCGCGGTTCTTCGGGCCGAAGCTGTCCATCCCGGAAGACCCGATCACCGGGTCGGCGCACTGCGCGCTCGTCCCGTACTGGGCACAGCGGCTGGGGAAGTCCCGGATGCGCGCCCACCAGTTCTCGCCGCGGCTGGGCCGGACCCTCACGATCAGCCTCGACTGCGGCCTCGACGGCGACCGGGTCGCCCTGTCCGGCGCTGCCAGACCGTACATGACCGGGACGATCCACCTGTCCGACGACGACCTTGACCAGAGCCGAGAGGGATGACGTGCGCACCAATCGAATCTTCCATGCGGTGGACTCCCACACCGAAGGCATGCCCACCCGTGTGATCACTGGAGGGATCGGGGTGATCCCCGGAGCGACGATGGCGGAACGCCGGATCCACTTCCGCGAGAACCTCGACCACATCAGGACCCTGCTGGTGACCGAGCCCAGGGGCCACGCGTCGATGAGCGGAGCAATTCTCCAGCCGCCGACCCGGCCCGACGCGGACTGGGGTGTGCTGTTCATCGAGGTGTCCGGCTATCTTCCGATGTGCGGGCACGGCACGATTGGAGTCGCGACCGTTCTGGTGGAGACGGGCATGGTCACCGTGACCGAGCCGGTCACGACGGTGCGCCTGGAGACCCCGGCCGGTCTGGTCGTCGTCGATGTGGCGGTATCGGACGGGGTCGCACGGCACGTCACTTTCCGGAACGTGCCGGCGTTCTCCGAGAGGCTGGACGCCGAGCTCGAGGTCCCGGGGTTCGGCTCCGTCCGCTACGACCTGGCCTACGGCGGCAACTTCTACGCGATTGTGCAACTCGACGACTACGGGCTGCCGTTCGACCGGAAGGCCAAGGAACGGATCACGGCCGCGGGGCTAGCCACCATGCAGGCCATCAATGCCGCCGATGAGCCGGTGCACCCCGAGGATTCCCGGATCCGGGGCGTTCGGCACGTGTACTTCGCCGCGCCGGGGTCCGACGCCGCGCACTCACGCCACGCCATGTCCATCTACCCCGGATGGTTCGACCGCTCACCGTGCGGCACCGGCACCAGCGCGAGGATGGCGCAGCTGCACGCCCGCGGCGAGCTGGAAATCGGTGCGGATTTCGTCAACGAGTCCTTCATCGGCTCGAAGTTCACCGGCCGCCTCGTCGAGGAGACGACCGTCGCGGGCCGCAGCGCCGTCGTGCCGACGGTCACCGGACGGGCCTGGATCACCGGCACCGCACAGTACTTCCTGTCTCCCGACGACCCCTTCCCCGCGGGTTTCGAGCTCTGATCCCCCCGTTATCTTCTTCGCGGTCCTGCAAGAGGGCCGCTGGCCTCTCCGGGCCCGGCATGACTGTGTCCCCCCTGTCGAGCGATGACCTGGGGGGTGGTGTCACCGGGCCCGGGAGGCGCCGTTGGAGACGCTGATGAGAGGTCCGACTACCGCTTGGCCGGGTGCAATGCCCGGCCGCTTGCGGGCGGCAGGTCTGCATAACGTGGATGCGCGCGCACGGCGCCAACGCCTTGGCCAGCACCGCACGAACCCCGCTCGGGAGGACGGGTTGTACGACATCGGTGACGTGGGCGTTTTCCTCGGCCTGGACGTCGGTCTCCGAGGCAAAGACTCAGGTGGTGCACATATCGGAGGGGTTCGACTTCTTGGGGTTCCGCATCCAGTGGCGCCGCAAGCGGGGAACGGACAAGTGGCACGTCTACACCTTCATCGCTGACCGGCCCATCCGGCAGCTGAAGGACAAGATCCGTGCTCTGACGAACAGAACGTCGCAGCAGAACCCCAGGGACGTGCTGATCAGGCTCAACCAGATCACGCGCGGCTGGGCCAACTACTTCAAGCACGCGGTCTGCAAAGCCACCCTGAGCTCCCTGGCCAACTTCACTTGGCGCCGGGTGATCAGCTGGTGGATGGCACTGCATCGCTGGAAGTGGAAGGACGTCCGCCGACGCCTCACCGACCACAACGGACGGTGGCAAAGGCCCTCGGCGGACGGGATCGAACTGTTCGACCTCCAGGCGGTGGCGGTCACCCGCTACCGCTACAGAGGCAACACGATCCCCACCCCCTGGACACGCCTCAACCACGCCTGAACGGCAGAGTCCGTGGAGAGTCCGGTACTCGGAGACGGGTACGCCGGGTTCGGCGAGCGGCACGGAGAAACGGACCGGTGGCAACACCGGCACCGCGCTCCGTGCCGACTCAACAGGCACCCCCCGCACAGCATTCGTACGACATTCGCCAGGAAGGACACGTCCCACCCATGGCCTCTGTGATACTTGGCCGCATTCCGTTCGACGACGAGCGCCTCGCCAAGGACATCGCCCGGCTCTCGACCATGTCGGTTCCGCAGGAGCCGTACCAGGTCTTCACCACGGGCACCTGGCTGAACCTCAACCTGTGGAACGCCTCCGGGGACCAGCACGACGGTTTCTGGTACGGGCACGAGCAGCGCCCCGGGCAGGCCACCGCGCTCCTCGACGAGGTGCCATATCTGCGCGAGGTGCTGACCAGCCGGTTCAATCCGGAGCGCATGACGATGGTGCGCGGGCGCAACGTCGCCGAGTTCTCGATCATTCCGCACCGGGACTTCATCGAGGCCGGTGACGTGCAGGAGTTCTTCCGGGTGATTCTTTTCCTGGAGGACAACGAGCACGCGGTCAACTCCGACGAAGACATGGTCTTCCACATGCGCAAGGGCGAGGTGTGGTTCCTGGACGCCGCCCAGATCCATGCGGGCATGAACATGTCCTCGCGCAGCCGTTGGTCGCTCTGTCTTGATTTCGCGGCGGGGCCCGGCTTCAAGCCGTCCGACATCTTTGCCCGGCCCGAGTCGTACGAGCCCGGTCTGCGGCCCACACCGGTGGAGCGCAAGCCGTACTCCCCGGAGTTGCCGGAGCGGCTGCGCGCCCTGAGCACCGTGGTCTCCCGGCACAACATCAAGGACATCGCCTTCCTGCTGGGCCGGATCCACTTCACCGAGGAAGTGCCGATCGGGGCTTCCTGGGACTGGCTCATCGACATCACCCGGGAGTCCGGCGATCCGGAGCTGCTCGACATCGCCGAGCGCGCCAAGAAGTTCTTCGTCCTCTCCCGTGAAGTCGGCGAGGACTTCACCTTCCTGCCGGGGTGAGCGTCATCGAGAAGGACCAGTTCTCGCGTCCGGAGTTGGTCGGGCACATCACGGGGGTCTGGGAGGACGTTCTGGGGGTTGAGCGGGTCGAGCCCGATCAGGACTTCTTCGAACTCGGCGGCCATTCGCTGGGGGCGGTGCGCGCCGCGTCGAGGATCGGGGACGAGGTCGGGTGCGACCTGTCCCTCCGGGCGATCTTCGAGCACCGCACAGTCGACGCCCTTGCCACCGCAATCACGAAGATCGGGGCGGCGGGGTGACGGGCGTGCGCAGCGTGTTCCGTACGGTGGTCGGCGCCGCGGACTTCGAGGCCTCGGTCACCGAGTTCCAGGCGGCTTGGGTGCGGGGCGAGCGCGAGACCGCCGTGCCGGTGTGGATCGGCGAGCGCATCGACCTCAAGGCTTCGCTCGGCCTCGCGGAGGGGCTCTACGCCGCTCTGCGGGAGCCGCCCGTGTGTGCGGCGGGCGTGGTCCTGGGGGACGTACCGGAGGCGGTCCGGGCGTTCGCCCGCCCGCTGGCCGGGCAGTGGACGGACGGGGAACCGCCCCTGGGCGATGGCTCGTTGATCGTCCTCGGCCGCTACGAGGACCTGCGCATGGAGGTCATCGGGCCGGTCCTGGTGGACGCCTACCGGCGGGGCAGGGACGTCTTCCTGCTGACGGGCCGAGACCTCCACTCGATCACCTGGATGATCGCCAAGCAGTACGGGGACGTGGCCGGCGAGGGCGGGACGGGTCTTTTCACCGATCTCGACATCCAGCCGGTGGCCACTTCGGCGACGTACTACGACTCGCGGTCGCTGGGCGGCGTGAAGCTCGGCCGCATCGCGGAGGAGCGGGTCTGGCAGCGCGTGATGGTCAGCGGTCACGGCACCGAGGACAGCATCAACCTCGGCGCCCACACCGTGTGCGGGCTCAGCCCGGTCGCCGGCCCCGAACGGCCCGGCCCCACCTGCTCGTACGGGCGGGGCTGCTACAAGCCCGAGGACAAGCTGATCCCCGCGCACCGGGTCCGCACCGCGGAGCTCGTACTCAGCGGCTGTGACAGCGGCGCCCTGGCGGATCTCGCCTCCTACGCCCCCCGCTACCAACTGCTCCTGAACGGCGTCGACGGCCCAGCCCAGGCGGTGGTCGCCGGGCTGTCCATGCACCAGTCGGCCCGTGTCGAGAACCTCGTCTGGCTGGACTCGGTGGGGAGTGGGGGGAGTACTGCCCGGGTGCTGAACGCGAGCCTGGAGAGCATGCATCCCTACCCCTCGTTCATCCAGGTGGGGTTGGGGAGTTCGGCCTATCGCGATGCCGGACAGCCGGCGCCGGGCGGGGACACATCGGCGGGGCTCGTGCGTGATCTCGGCTCGCGGGCCCGTGGCTTTCTCATGACCGGCATGCTGCCCGCCGCGCACCCCTTGCGGGCACCGTTCGAGCGGCTGGCGGAACGGATCGAGACGACGGCCGTCCGGCCGGTCATGGGGCTGGGGGAGGAGCGGGCGAAGTTCCTCAACTCGCTGACGGAAGATGCTCGTTCGCTGGATCGGGCGATGGCCGTACGGATAGCCGAGCGCCCCGACGACGGGCTCGCGGAGTTCCCCCGCTTCTTCGGCGACCGGAGCACGGTCTCGCCGTCGGACGCGACGACTACGCCGTGCGTGCTGTGCGGGCGGACCGCCTGGGAGTATCCGCGCCGGGGGTTCACCGCCCGGGTCCCCCTCACGACCGCGCACGTGTGTCTGAGCTGCGGTCCGGTCGGCTACGCGATGGAGGGCGGGGCACGGCTCGGTGCGCACACGGATGCGACGGTGTGCGCCGGAGCGGCGCTCCGGATCGAGGTCACGGTCGCGTCGTCGCGGCCGGGGCCCGCGCAGGTGGGCGTGTTCGTCCCCTGGGGGCTTGCCGCCACCGTGTCCCCGCCGGTGCACCGGGTCGAGCCCGGCCGGAGCGTCGTCTTCGAGGTGTGGCTCGATGAGACGGCCGCACCCCAGGAACACCACTTCACCGTCTTCGGCGTCCAGGACCTCGCGCTGTCCCTGCTGCGTTGTCCATTCGCCGTCCTGCCGCCCAAGGGGGCCTGAGTGGACAGCACCCTGCATGCAGCGGTGGCCCGTCGGGCACGGGAGAGGCCGGATCATCCGGCGCTGGTCGAGGGCGGCGTGGCCATCAGCTACCGCACCCTCGACCGGGCGGCCGACCACTTCGCCTCGGGCCTCTCCGGCCACGGCATCGGCCCCGGGAGCCTGGTCCCCGTCGTCCTCCCCCGGTCGGCGCGCCTGGCCGTCGCCCAGCTCGCGCTGCTGAAGTGCGGGGCGGCGTACTCCGTACTCGATCCGGACTGGCCCGCCCAGCGGCTGGAATCGCTGGTCGGGCGGCTGCGGGCGCCGCTGGCCGTCGCGGATTCGTCGGCGTACGGATTCCCCGTCTGGACCCCGCCCGATGAGTCGCTGCGGGAGTCCGCCGACCGGGCGGCCGCGCCCGTGGAGCGGGGCGCCGACGGCGCCTCGCCCGCGATGGTCATCTTCACCTCGGGAACCACCGGTGTGCCCAAGGCGGTGGTCCTGCCGCACCGGGCGGCGCTGCGGCTGTTCCGCGGGGAGGGGCCGGTGTCCTTCGGCGCCGACCACGTCATGCCGCAGGTGTCGAACGCGGCCTGGGACATGTACGCCCTGGAGGTGTGGGGAACCCTGGTGGCGGGCGGGACCTGCCTCCTCCAGGGCGACCGGATGTTCCTTCCGGAGTCCCTGCGCAGGGCCGTCGGCGAGGACGGCGCGAACGCGGTGCATCTGCCAACTGCCCTGTTCAACCTGTTCGTCGATGTGGATCCCGGCTGCTTCGCCGGCCTGCGGACGGTCTTCGTCAGCGGCGAGGCGATGTCCCGGGCCCACGCGGCCAGGTTCGTCCTGGCCCATCCGGAGACCCCACTGGTGAACTGCTACGGACCCGTCGAGTGCTGCATTTTCGTCTCCGCCCACCGGGTCCGCCCGCAGGACTGCGACGAGCCCGAGGGCGTTCCGCTCGGAACGGCCGCGCCGGGAACACGGATCCACGTGATGGCCGACGACAAGGTGTGCCTCCCCGGCCAGGAGGGCGAGATCTGCGTGGCGGGCGAGGCGCTGGCCGCAGGCTACCTGGGGCAGGACGAACTGACCGCGGAGAGGTTCCGTACCGTCACGATCGACGGCGTTCCCTCCCGGGTGTACGGGACCGGGGACCAGGGGCGCGTGGACGGCGAAGGCCTGCTGCGCTACCTCGGCCGCAAGGACCGGCAGTTGAAGGTCCGGGGGTACCGCGTCGAACCCGCCGAGGTGGAGCACGCGGGCCGCTCGGTGCCGGGCGTCCTCAACTGCGCCGCGGTCCCGGTCCGCGAGGCGGACGGCGGCTGCCAGTCGATGGTGCTGGCCTACACGATGCGGCCGGGCAGTGCGGCCGCGGTCGCGTCTGCGGATCCGCTCGCCGTGCGCCCGGCGCTGGCCGCGGCGCTCCCCGAGTACCTGGTGCCCGCCCGCGCGGTGGTGGTCGACGCCCTGCCGCTGACTCCGAACGGAAAGTTGGACCGTGCCGCCCTGGAGGACTGGGGACGCACGCACGACAGGAGGAACAACCATGGCTGAGATCCGACCGCGCCTGCTGATCGTGGGTCTGGACCGGTACACCCTGGATGCGTGCGTCCGGCTGGGCGTGGACGCCGTAGTCGTCTGTGGCGCGAGCAGTTGGGACGACGGGCTCATGAGCGTCCCGCCCGAGCTCACCGTTCTCAGGGTCGACGACCAGTCCAGTGTCGAGGCCGTGCTGATGGGGCTGCGCCGGGCCGGTCTCGGCGCCGGTGACTTCGACGCCGTACACACCTCTGACGAGTACTCCATGGTGACGGCGGGCATGGTGGCCCGTCAGCTGGGTGTGCCGGGGCTCGATCCGGAGACGGCGGTACGTTTCCGGGACAAGTCCCTTCAGAAGGCCGCGGTGCACGGGGCCGGGCTGCCCGCCGCACGGTGCGTGGTGATCGACGACGTCTTCTCGGTCTCCGGCCTTCCGGAACTGCCCTTCGCGCCCGCCGTGCTGAAGCCGGTGGCCGGTGCCGCTACGGCCCTCACCACGTCGGTCAAGAGCATCGAGGAGCTCTGGGCGCGGAGCGAGGAGCACCGCAGGAACAGGACAGGACAGCGCACCTTCGTCCTGGAGGAGCACGTCGTAGGTGATGAGTGGTTCGTCGACGGCATTGTCTTCGAGGGCGAGTTGCTCTTCCTCGCCGTGGGCGCCTACGGGGATCCCTGCCTCACCGCCATCGAGAACGGGCGGCCCCTGTGGCTGCGGCACTTCGACCCGAGCGAGGAGAGCCCGGTCTACGAGAAGGCGCGGGGCCTGGTGGGGCCCGCGCTCGAGGCGCTCGGCCTGCGGGACGGGTCGTTCCACATGGAGCTCTTCCACGACGGTCCTTCGGGCACGCTGACGTTCGGCGAGTGCGCCGCCCGTCGCGGGGGCGCGCTGGTCCATGAGCAGGTCCAGGCGAAGTTCGGGGTGAACATCGCCGAGTGCGCCGTCCAGATCGCGCTCGGGCGCCGCCCCGAGATCGATGCCAAGGTCAGCCCGGACGTCTTCGGGGGTTGCTACCTGCCGGGGCGTGCGGGGACGCTGCTCGGCTGCCCGACGCCGGAAGAGCTGGTGGCACTGGAGCAGGTACGGTTCGCCCGGATCGAGCACCCCGTCGGCACGCACTTCGCGGCCGGTGCAGTCCACACCAGCCAGCGGGTCGGACAGGTCATGGTCGTGGCGGAGTCGGTCGAGCAGCTCACCGGGCGCTTCGAGGAGGTCAGGCGGTGGTTCGACGAGCGCCTGTGGGTGCTCCCCGACGGCCTGACCACCAGGGAAAGGCGGGACTTCCAGCGGGACTGGCGGCCCGACGCCGATTTCGGAGACACCTTGTGGCGGTGATGACTGCCCTGCTGCCGGTCGGCAGGGGCCAGCGCGTGGTCGCCTTGACGTCCTTCGTGCACAGCTTCGGTACGGGGCTGTCCGTCGCGGCAGGTGCGCTCTTCTTCACGCGGATCGTCGGTCTGCCCGCCTCCCAGGTCGCCGCCGGTCTGTTCGCCGGGGCCGTGGCGGGTCTCGGCGCAGGGGTGTACATCGGCCGCTCGGCGGACCGCTGGGGGGCGAGGCGGGTCCAGATGGCGGTCGCGGCCTGCGGGACCGTGGTGAACACCGGGCTGCTGCTGGTGCACACCTTCTGGGCCTACTTCCTGGTCTCCCTGCTGTCCGGCGCGGTGATCGCGGCGAGCTGGGCGACCCTGGCCCCGCTCGTCCGCGGCTTCGGCGGGCCCACGCCCGCCGTCTTCCGCGGCTATCTGCGGTCGGTGGGCAACCTCGCGATCGCACTCGGCGCCGTGGCAGCGGGCTTCGCCATCCAACTGGACACCAGGGAGGCCTTCCTCACCGTCATGATCGGCCGGTCCCTGACGTACCTGGTCTCCGGTCTGATCCTCTTCTGGCTGCCGCCCTTCACCGTCGACGACGGCGGCAGCCCGAGCCGCGGCTGGGCCGCCCTGCGCGATCGCACCTACCTGACCGCGACGGCGATCAACGCGGTGATGTCCCTGCACTTCACCGTGCCCACCTTCCTGCTCCCGCTGTGGATCGCGGACCATACCTCGGCCCCCCGGTGGACGATCTCCGCGATGCTCGTCCTCAACACGATCCTGGTGGTCGTCTTCCAGGTCCGTTTCAGCCGGAGCATCGGCGACGTACGGTCCGCGGGACACGCGATGCGCTGGGCGGGCATGGCGCTCGCCGCGGGCCTCGTCCTGATGGCGCTGGCCGAGAAGCCCCCGAGCGGGCCGGCCATCCTCCTCCTCGCGGCAGGAACGACCGCCTACACCCTCGGCGAGATCTGGCACACCGCCGCCTCGGCCGAGTACTCCTTCGGCCTTGCCCCCGCCGACGCGCAAGGCCAGTACGCCGGAGTCTTCGGCCTGGGCCACGGACTGGCAGAGGGAGCGTCACCAGCAGTCATGAGCGCGCTCCCGCTGGCCCTGGGCCTCCCCGGCTGGCTGCTCCTCGCCGCCCTCCTCCTTGCCACAGGCCTGACCTGCCGGCCCTTCATGACGCGCAACTTGATCGTCTAGCCTCAATACCGGTGACTTGGTGCTTTGGTGTGCATTTGACTCTTTTGGGTTTGGTGGCGCCAACAAGAGTGATGGCCGCGGTGGGTGGACGGTCTGCAGCCCGGTGGGCGGCACGTTTGAGGGGCCAGCTGGCGACTTTGCGTTTGATGACGCGGGTTTGGACCGGCGGCGTCGCGGTGGCAGGGGGTGTTCGAGGAGTTCAGCGTGGGTGGTTTTGATGGCGCGGGTGAGTCTGCCGGGGGGAAAATGCCGCCTGGTCGGTGACCTGGCGGCGCACGACGCGCAGTGAGCGGGTGAAGGAGATCCGGTCGGGGTCCTGGTCGGCTTGTCGTGCGGCCTGGTGCATCAGGTGCCGGATGGCGTGGTGGACGAGCAGGAAGCCGTAGAGTTCCTGCTCGGCTCCGTCGGGGTGCTGTGAACGCAGTACCAGGTGTGGCCCGCCGAGGTGAGTCTTGATTTCGTCGAGGGTGGACTCGAACTCCCATCGCTGGGCGTAGAGTTCGGCCAGTTCCGTGGCCGGGGCCCTGCCCGGGTCGAGGATCGTGGTGATGAGCCGGTAGGCGCCCTCGTGTCCGGCGATGGTGTACTCCACCGCGCGTACCGGCACCCCGCGACGGATGTGGTGGATGTCGCTGCGGTCGAAGATCTCGGTGAGGTAGGAGCCGTCCGACAGTTGCTCGACCACGGGCAGTACGAAGAGCCTGCCAAGGCCGGCTGACCTCTGCCGCTACGTCTCGATGGTCCGCCGCCCTCACGAGCGGCGGACCATCCCCGCTCAGCCCGCCAAAGTGCCCTGGTGAAAGCACATGCACCAGTCCGTTTCCGTCATACGCCACAAGGAGCTTCGCCATATTCGGCCCCGGACTCCTATCTCTGACCCACGGTGCAAAGCAGGCCGCCGGGCCCGCTGATGGTCGCGGCGAAGCGAGCCCGGCGGGACTCCGAGCGGGATAGAGGCCGGAATGTGCTGCGGCAGCCCGCTGGGCGCCGTGGTGGGTGTTACTTGAGGTGTCCGAGGGCCTTGGCGCGGCCCTGTGCCCAGCCGGCGAGG
>NZ_JBHJWQ010000037.1:0-56187 GCF_042266885.1 Streptomyces sp. NPDC056061
CGGCGTGCCCCCCCCCCCAGCGGGCCCCCCGGCCGGGCGCGCCCGCGCCCGCGGGCCCCCCCCGGGGGGGGGCCCCCGCCCCCCGGGGGGGGGGGGGGGGGCCCCCCCCCCCGGGGGGGCCCCCGCCCCTCCCCTCCCGGGAGCGAGACCTGCGGGCGTCAGCGGATCTCGCCCATGTGCTCCTTGACCTTCTTGCGGTACATGAAGACCGCCACTCCCGCGAGGGCGGCCAGGACCGCCTCGATCGCGACGACCCCCGACCCGTTCAGCTCGACGCCGAAGACGGCCGGGTTCGACAGCAGGCTGGTGACGGAGTCACCGGCGGTGACCGCGAGGAACCACACGCCCATCATCTGCGAGGCGTACTTCGCCGGGGCCATCTTCGTGGTGACCGACAGTCCGACCGGGGAGATGCACAGCTCGCCCACCGTCTGGATCAGGTAGATCCCGACGAGCCACATCGGGGTCACCTTCGTGCCGTCCGAGGCGATGCCGAGCGGCAGCAGGAAGAAGAAGAACGAGACACCGACGAGGAACAGACCGGCCGCGAACTTGGCGACCGTGGACGGCTCACTGCCCCGGCGGTTCAGCCAGACCCATATCCAGGCGAAGACGGGGGCCAGCGCCATGACGAAGACCGGGTTCAGCGACTGGTACCAGGACGACGGGAACTCGAAGCCGAACAGCGAGCCGGTCGCCTTCGTCTCGCCGAACGCCTGGACCGTGGAACCGCCCTGGTCGTAGATCATCCAGAACACGGCGGCGGCCACGAAGAACCAGATGTAGCCGGTCATCTTCGACTGCTCGTCCGTCGACAGGTCCTTGTCCCGCTTGATGCGGATCAGCACCCCGGCCGGGATGATCAGGCCGATCACGGTGAGCGGGATCATCGCCCAGTTCAGGGTGAAGTGGCCGGTGGCGCCGACGATGCCGTAGAAGACCACCGCCGCGGCCAGCCAGCCGAGTCCCTTGCGCAGCCACGAGGAGCGCTCCTCGGCCGAGAGCGGCTTGGGGACCACACTGCTCTGCGCGCTGAGGTTGCGGCTGCCCAGCAGGAAGATGACCAGGCCGAGGCCCATGCCGACCGCCGCGAGCGCGAAGCCCAGGTGCCAGTTCACCGTCTGCCCGACGGTACCGATGACCAACGGGGCGAGGAAGGCACCGATGTTGATGCCCATGTAGAAGATCGTGAAGCCGCCGTCGCGCCGCGGGTCGTTCGGACCGTCGTAGAGGTGGCCCACCATCGTCGAGATGTTGGCCTTGAGCAGACCCGAACCGAGCGCCACCAGGGCGAGGCCGACGAAGAACGTCGCCTGGCCGGGCAGGGCCAGCACCAGGTGGCCGGCCATGATCGTCGCCGCCGCGACGGTGACCGTCCTGCGCGGCCCCCAGACCCGGTCGCCGAGCCACCCGCCGGGCATCGCCAGCAGGTAGACCATGGACATGTATACGGAGTAGATGGCCGTGGTGGTGGCCAGGTCCATCCCCAGCCCGCCGCCCAGACTGCCGTCCTTGGCGTCGGGGCCGCCGGAGAGCAGATAGACGACGAGCAGGGCCCGCATGCCGTAGAAGCTGAAGCGCTCCCACATCTCGGTCATGAAGAGGACGGCCAGACCACTGGGGTGGCCGAAGATCGTCTTCTCGGCTCCGGATCCAGAAGTGCTGGCCGGGTCCTTCGTCAGGCTGGACGCCATGGGTCGATCCTTGCGTGCTCGGGACGCGACGCCTCGTGAGCGTGTTGCGCCCGGTGGGGGGAGGCCGGCACCGATCCGGTCGGGAGTCCCACCCCACGCCCGGGGGGATGCGTCCCGCCCGCCGGACTCGCCGAGGAGCCGACTGACAAGGACGGGGACCGACCGCATCGGGATCCACGCCCGTCGCGCTCCTCGCGCTCCGGGCCCGGCCCGCAGGTCATTCACTGATTTCACGGCCGGTGGGTACCGGCCGGCAGAACGAAAGAGACCCTCGGCGCTAAGAGCTGCCCAAGGGTCCTTGAGTACTGCAACAGGCGTCGAGTAACCATACGACACGACAGAGTCCCATATGAACGGACTTGAGAGATGGATCACAGGTGAAAGGGGGATTGTCCTCGCCTATTCGAAGGTTCGTACCTGTTTTTCTGACGGACCCGCAGGTCCTTTCGATCGCCTGACGGCAGCCGCCCCACGCGGACTACCATCACTGCATGACCCGTGTACTGCTCGCCGAGGACGACGCGTCCATCTCGGAGCCGCTGGCCCGCGCCCTGCGTCGGGAGGGTTACGAGGTCGAGGTCCGCGAGGACGGTCCGACCGCGCTCGACGCCGGCCTCCAGGGCGGAATCGACCTGGTCGTGCTCGACCTGGGCCTCCCCGGGATGGACGGACTGGAAGTCGCCCGCAGGCTCCGTGCCGAGGGCCACACCGTGCCGATCCTGGTGCTGACCGCACGCGCCGACGAGGTCGACACCGTCGTCGGCCTGGACGCCGGCGCCGACGACTACGTGACCAAGCCCTTCCGCCTGGCCGAACTGCTCGCCCGCGTCCGCGCCCTGCTGCGCCGCGGCGCGGCCGAGCCCGCCCCGCAGCCCGCCACCCACGGGGTCCGGATCGACGTCGAGTCGCACCGGGCCTGGATGGGCGACGAGGAACTCCAGCTCACCGCCAAGGAGTTCGACCTGCTGCGGGTCCTGGTCCGGGACGCCGGCCGGGTCGTCACCCGCGACCAGCTGATGCGCGAGGTCTGGGACACCACTTGGTGGTCGTCGACCAAGACCCTCGACATGCACATCTCCTGGCTCCGCAAGAAGCTCGGCGACGACGCGGCCAACCCCCGCTACATCGCCACCGTGCGGGGCGTCGGTTTCCGCTTCGAGAAGAGCTGACGTACAGAAGCACCATGCGCCGAAGACTGATCAACTCCACGCTCGCCGTGGTGCTCGTGGTGATCGCCGTCTTCGGCGTCTCCCTCGTCATCGTCGAGAGCCGCACCATCAGCAACAGCGCCCAGGAGAGCGTCGACTCCGAGGCGCTGCGGCTGATCAGCGTCGTCGAGAGCCGGATGCTGGGGGACGAGCGGATCAATCCCTCGCTGCTCTCCCAGCAGATCTCGGGCAAACGCTACGCGCTGGTCGAGATCCCGGGCCGGGAGCCGCTCGAAGTCGGCACCCGCCCCGGGGGCAGCGTGATCAGCAGCACGGCGGAGGGGGCGCAGGGCGAGCGGGTCACCGTCGAGGAGTCCAGCTCCGCCGTCACCCGCGAGGTCGGCCGCACCCTGGTGATCATCGGGGCGGTGGCGCTGCTGGCCATCGTTTCGGCGGTGCTCCTCGCCGTGCGGCAGGCCAACAAGCTGACCTCGCCGCTCACCGATCTCGCCGAGACCGCCGAGCGGCTGGGCTCCGGCGACCCGCGCCCCCGCCACAAGCGGTACGGGGTGCCCGAGCTGGACCGGGTCGCCGACGTCCTGGACGCCTCCGCCGAGCGGATCGCCCGGATGCTGACCGCGGAACGCCGACTGGCGGCGGACGCCTCGCACCAGCTCCGCACCCCGCTGACCGCGCTCTCCATGCGGATCGAGGAAATCTCCGTCACCGACGACCCGGACACGGTGAAGGAGGAGGCGAACATCGCCCTCACCCAGGTCGAACGGCTCACCGACGTGGTGGAGCGGCTGCTGACCAACGCCCGCGACCCGCGTACCGGGTCCGCCGTCGTCTTCGATCTCGACGAGGTCGTCAAGCAGCAGATCGAGGAGTGGCGCCCGGCCTACCGGGGCGAGGGCCGCGCCATCGTCTGCTCCGGGAAACAGGGCCTGCGGGCCGTCGGCACGCCCGGCGCGGTCGCCCAGGTGCTGGCCGCACTGATCGAGAACTCGCTCATGCACGGCGGCGGCACGGTCGCGCTGCGCACCCGGGTCACCGGGAACCAGGTGGTCGTCGAGGTCACGGACGAGGGTCCGGGCGTGCGTCCCGATCTGGGCGCCCGGATCTTCGAGCGGACGATCAGCGGCCGCAATTCGACAGGGATCGGCCTCGCGGTCGCGCGGGACCTCGCGGAGGCGGACGGGGGCCGGCTCGAACTGCTCCAGCAGCAGCCGCCGGTCTTCGCGCTGTTCCTCAGCAGGGTGGCCCGGCAGAGACCGGAACCGGAACGCCCGGTGCGCTGACCGGCGCGCTCACCGCCGTACCGGGTCCGCCTCGATCCGCGGGACCTGCTCCGTACGCGCCTGTCGCAGGAACCCCTCCAGCACCTCCGGGCCCGGCGTCGCCTCCTCGGCGGGCAGCGCCTTGAAGACCCACGTCCGGTAGGACCAGAAGCGGAACAGCGTCGCTATCCCGATGCCGAGGATCTTGAAGACATTGCTCTGGAACGGGGTGTTCCAGCCGAAGCCGTACGTCGCCGCGTACAGCACACCGGTCTCGATGACCGCGCCCGCCGCGCTGAACAGCAGGAACAGCGTCAGCTCCCGGGTCCGGCCGGTCTTGTCGCGGTCCCGGTACGTCCAGTAGCGGAACCCGACGTAGTTGAAGAGGATGGCGACGACCGTGGCCAGCAGACCCGCCCGCACCACCTGGAGGTCCGTGGTGCGCCACAGCAGGTTGGACACCGCGATGTTGACCACCAGGCCCAGCGCGCCGACCGCCCCGAACTTGGCGACCTCCCGGGCCAGCCGATCCAGCCGGGCTCGCAATGCGCCACGTTCGCTCATGGTGATGGCTCAGCCCGTCTGTCGGTTACGTCAACCCGGCAATGCTATCGACCCCTCCCGCGGGGCGCCCGTGGATGACGGGACGGGACGGGGCGGGCGGGTGCGGAGGGGGCCGCGGGGCGGGCGCGGCGGGCGTCCGGGGACGCCCGGGGCGGGTGGCGAGCGGCCGTCGTCGGACGTCCGCCGGGGCGACCGATACCCTGGACGGGTGACGTTCCCGGTAGTCGGCATGGTCGGCGGCGGTCAGCTCGCCCGTATGACCCACGAGGCGGGCATCCCCCTCGGCATCAAGTTCAAGCTCCTCAGTGACACCCCCCAGGACTCGGCGGCCCAGGTGGTGAACGAAGTCGTCGTCGGCGACTATCGCGACCTGGACACGCTGCGTGCCTTCGCGCGCGGCTGCGACGTGATCACCTTCGATCACGAGCACGTACCCACCGAGCACCTGCGGGCCCTGGAGGCGGACGGCATCCCCGTGCGCCCCGGCCCCGACGCGCTGGTGCACGCCCAGGACAAGGGGGTGATGCGCGCGAAGCTCACCGCGATCGGCGCGCCCTGCCCCCGCCACCGCATCGTGGCGGACCCGGCGGACGTCGCGGCGTTCGCCGAGGAGACCGGCGGCTTCCCCGTCGTCCTGAAGACGGTCCGCGGCGGCTACGACGGCAAGGGCGTCTGGGTGGCCCGCTCCGAGGCCGACGCGGCCGAGCCCTTCCGGGCCGGTGTCCCGGTCCTGGCGGAGGAGAAGGTCGACTTCGTACGGGAGCTGGCGGCCGACATCGTCCGCTCGCCGCACGGCCAGGCCGTCGCCTACCCCGTCGTGGAGTCGATCCAGGTCGACGGGGTCTGCGACACGGTCATCGCCCCGGCGCCGGAGCTCGACGAGGGCCTGGCCGGCGAGGCCCAGCAGCTCGCCCTCCGGATCGCCGCCGAACTCGGTGTCGTCGGCCACCTCGCCGTCGAGCTCTTCGAGACCCGCGGACCCGACGGGAAGCCGGGCATCCTGGTCAACGAGCTCGCGATGCGCCCGCACAACTCCGGGCACTGGACCCAGGACGGCGCGATCACCTCGCAGTTCGCCAACCACGTCCGGGCCGTCCTGGACCTCCCGCTCGGCGACCCGCGCCCGCGCGCCCCCTGGACGGTCATGTGCAACGTCCTCGGTGGCGACTACCCGGACATGTACCAGGGCTACCTGCACTGCATGGCCCGCGACCCGCAGCTCAAGATCCACATGTACGGCAAGGACGTGAAGCCCGGCCGCAAGGTCGGACACGTCAACACCTACGGCGACGACCTGGCGGACGTGCGCGAGCGCGCCCGCCACGCGGCCGACTACCTGCGAGGAACGATCACCGAATGACCTCCATCACCGCCGCGCCGGTCGTCGGCATCGTCATGGGCTCGGACTCCGACTGGCCCGTCATGGAGGCCGCCGCCAAGGCCCTCGACGAGTTCGAGATCCGCTACGAGGTCGACGTCGTCTCCGCCCACCGCATGCCGCACGAGATGATCGCGTACGGCGAGCAGGCGGCAGAGCGCGGCCTCAAGGCGATCATCGCGGGTGCGGGCGGCGCCGCCCACCTGCCCGGCATGCTCGCCTCCGTCACTCCGCTGCCGGTCATCGGCGTCCCGGTGCCGCTGAAGTACCTCGACGGCATGGACAGCCTGCTCTCCATCGTCCAGATGCCCGCCGGCGTGCCCGTCGCGACCGTCTCGGTCGGCGGCGCGCGCAACGCGGGCCTGCTGGCCGCCCGGATGCTGGCCGCCCACGACGACGAGCTCCTGGCCCGGATGCGCGAGTTCCAGCAGGAGCTGAACGACCAGGCGACGGAGAAGGGCAGGCGGCTGCGCGCCAAGGTCCAGGGCGCCGACTCCTTCGGCTTCGGGAAGTAGGCAGCCGTGGAGCAGCTGGAGCGGGCGAGGCAGCTCCTCGCCGAGCACCCCGTCGTCGACGGCCACAACGACCTCCCGTGGGCGCTGCGCGAGCAGGTCGGCTACGACCTGGACGCCCGCGACATCGCCGCCGACCAGTCCGCCCACCTGCACACCGACATCCCCCGGCTCCGTGCCGGAGGGGTCGGCGCGCAGTTCTGGTCCGTCTACGTGCGGTCCGACATGGCGGGCGACGAGGCAGTCAGCGCCACCCTCGAACAGATCGACGTCGTCACCGAGCTGCTGGCCCGGTACCCCGCCGACCTGCGGCGCGCGCTGACCGCCGGTGACATGGAGGCGGCCCGCGCCGAGGGACGCATCGCCTCCCTGATGGGCGCCGAGGGCGGCCACTCCATCAACAACTCGCTGGGCACCCTGCGCGCCCTGCACGCGCTCGGCGTCCGGTACATGACGCTCACCCACAACGACAACATCGCCTGGGCGGACTCGGCGACCGACGAGCCGGGCGTCGGCGGCCTCTCGCCGTTCGGCCACGAGGTCGTGCGCGAGATGAACCGCGTCGGCATGCTCGTCGACCTCTCGCACGTGGCGGCCACCACGATGCGCGACGCGCTGGACACCTCCACCGCGCCGGTGATCTTCTCGCACTCGTCCTCGCGGGCGATCTGCGACCACCCGCGCAACATCCCCGACGACGTCCTCGGCAGGCTCCCGGCCAACGGCGGCATCGCCATGGCCACCTTCGTACCGAAGTTCGTCCTGCCCGCCGCCGTCGCCTGGACGCAGGCCGCGGACGAGAACATGCGCGCCCACGGCCTGCACCACCTCGACACCACCGAGCGGGCCATGCGGATCCACGCCGACTTCGAGGCGGTCCACCCTCGCCCGACGGCCACCGCGGCCACCATCGCCGACCACCTCGACCACATGCGCGAGGTCGCCGGGATCGATCACATCGGCATCGGCGGCGACTACGACGGGACCGCCTTCCTCCCCGACGGCCTCCAGGACGTCTCCGGCTACCCGAACCTGGTGGCGGAACTGCTGGGCCGCGGCTGGTCCGCCGCCGACCTGGCCAAGCTCACCTGGCGCAACGCCGTGCGGGTGCTGGGCGATGCGGAGGCCGTCGCCCGCGACCTCGGTGCCCGCCGAGGCCCGTCGCACGCCACCATCGAGCAACTGGACGGCCCGACCGGCTGACGCCGGACCCGGACAACCGCCGAACACAGGGGCACCCCTTCACGAAGGGGTGCCCCTGCCGTCTTCCGGACCGCGCACGGGCTACCGCCCGGGGGAGCGGGCGCTCAGCTCTTGCAGAGGCAGAACGGGTGCCCCGCCGGATCGGCGTAGACCCGGAACGTCCGCTCCCGGTCCTCCGCCTCCAGCACCGTCGCGCCCAGCGCGAGCACCTCGCGCTCCGCCGCGTCCAGATCCGCGACGAGCAGATCCAGGTGGAACTGCTGCGACCGGTCCGCGCGCGGCCACGCCGGGGGGACGTATCCGGGCGCGGACTGGAAGGCGATCGTGGCCGCACCCCCGGTCAGCTCCACCCAGCCGTCCTTCCCCTCCACCTCTCCGCCGAGCAGCCCGGCGTAGAAACCGGCGAGCGCGACGGGGTCGGCGCAGTCCAGGACAACCGCACCCAGTGTGGCGACAGCCATGACACTTCCTCCTCCGGAGATCCTTCATCAGCAAGGCGTTACCGCTTGAGTCGCTTAACCGGTAACCGCTACTGCATGCTGCCCCAAGAGGGGTGACACCGCAAGGGAGTAACGTCGCGACCATGAGCGAGAAGGATTCCGCGCCCGGCGCACTCGCGCTGATCGAGTCCCTGGTCAACACCCTGGACGTCGAGACCGGCGCGGACACTCTCGACACCGCGGACGGGCGCGCGGCCCTCGGGCTCGCCGAAGCGGATCTGCCGGACGCCCGAGCTCTGCGCGAGGCGCTCCGTGCCGTCTGCCTCGCGCACGCCGGTCACCACCCGGCCGGGGCGGAGGCCGCGGCGCCCTCCCCGCTCGACCGGCTCCTCGCGGCGGCGCCGCTGCGCGTCACGGTGGACGTGGCGGGCACCGCCTCGCTGCGGCCCGCTGCGGAACCGGCCGGCCTGACCGCCCGGGTCGCGGCGGCCATCGCCGCGGCGGCGGCCGACGGCACCTGGGCCCGGCTCAAGGCGTGCGAGGCGGAGAACTGCCGGTGGGTCTACTACGACCGCAGCCCGGCCGGCCGCCGCCGCTGGTGTTCCATGTCGGTGTGCGGCGCCCGCGCCAAGATGCGCACCTACCGCGCGAAGCGCGGCTGACGCGTGCGACGGCCCCGCGCCGCCGATGAGGCAGGTGGCGCGGGGCCGTCGCACGGCGGTCGGGCGGTCAGGCCGTCGGACGTCCCATCGCCCGGTACGTCCAGCCGGCATCGCGCCACAGTTCGCCGTCGAGCGCGTTGCGGCCGTCCAGGACGATCCGGCGGGACACGACCGCGCCGAGCGCCGCCGGGTCCAGCTCGCGGAACTCGCGCCACTCCGTCAGGTGCAGCACCACGTCCGCGCCGCGCACCGCCTCCAGCGCCGATTCGGCGTAGCCGAGGGTGGGGAAGAGGCGCCGGGCGTTCTCCATGCCCTTCGGGTCGAAGACCGTGACCTGGCCGCCCTGGAGGTGGATCTGCCCTGCCACGTTCAGGGCCGGCGA
This sequence comes from Streptomyces sp. NPDC056061, assembly GCF_042266885.1. Lineage (NCBI taxonomy): Bacteria > Bacillati > Actinomycetota > Actinomycetes > Kitasatosporales > Streptomycetaceae > Streptomyces > Streptomyces sp. NPDC056061. The sequence continues at coordinate 9,264 of NZ_JBHJWQ010000037.1, forward strand.
GTCCCGTACGTCGTCCGAGTCCGGCTTGAACGTCGCGCCCAGCACCGCCACCCGCCTGCCGAGGAACGAGTCCCCGCCCACGGCCTCCCGGGCCAGCTCCACCATGTGGCCCCGGCGCCGCATGTTGATCGAGTCGACCTCGCGGAGGAAGGTCAGCGCCTGGTCGGCGCCCAGCTCACCGGCGCGCGCCATGAAGGCCCGGATGTCCTTGGGCAGGCAGCCGCCGCCGAAGCCGATCCCGGCCCGCAGGAACTTCGACCCGATCCGCTCGTCGTGCCCGATCGCCTCGGCCAGCTTCTTCACGTCTCCGTCGGCGGCCTCGCAGACCTCCGCCATGGCGTTGATGAAGGAGATCTTGGTGGCCAGGAAGGAGTTGGCCGCGGTCTTCACCAGTTCGGCGGTCGGGAAGTCCGTCACCACGAACGGCGACCCCTCGGCGAGCGGCACCGCGTACACCTCGCGCAGCAGCTTCTCGGCCCGTTCGCTCGCCACGCCGACGACGATCCGGTCCGGGTGCAGGGTGTCCTCGACGGCGAAGCCCTCGCGCAGGAACTCCGGGTTCCAGGCCAGCTCGGCGTCCGCGCCGGCCGGGGCCAGCTCCGCGAGCCGCGCGGCCAGCCGGGCCGCCGAGCCCACCGGCACCGTCGACTTGCCGACGACCAGGGCGGGCCGGGTCAGATGCGGGGCCAGCGACTCGAAGGCGCTGTCCACGTAGCTCATGTCGCAGGCGTACTCGCCGTGCTTCTGCGGCGTGTTCACGCACACGAAGTGCACATCGCCGAAGGCCGCCACGTCCTCCCAGGAGGTGGTGAACCGCAGCCGTCCGGAAGATCCCTCGATGCCCGCCACGTGCTTGCGGAGCAGCTCCTCCAGTCCCGGCTCGTACATCGGGACCCGGCCGGCGCCCAGCATCTCGATCTTCTCGGGCACGACGTCGAGGCCGAGCACCTCGAAACCCAGTTCCGCCATGGCCGCGGCGTGGGTGGCGCCGAGATAGCCGGTGCCGATCACAGTGATCCTGAGGGCCATGCAGTGCTCCTGGAAGATGCGGACAGACGTGCGGTGAACGAGCATAGTCGTGCCCCCGAAGGCCCGGTTTCCGGCTGCCTGCGCGGGTTGTGGACCCCTGTCGTGAAGCTCACGCACGCATGGCATAGGACAAGCCGGGGAGCTCGCTCTAAAATTGGGTTACTTAACGGTAGTTAGCTTTGTTGGGGAGTGAGCGTCTTGGCGGGTTCGACCGATTTCGACCTGTACCGTCCGGCGGAGGAGCACGACCTGCTCCGCGAGACGGTGCGCGCGCTCGCCGAGGCGAAGATCGCCCCGCACGCGGCGGCGGTCGACGAGGAGGCGCGCTTCCCGCAGGAGGCCCTCGACGCCCTCACGGCCGCCGACCTGCACGCCGTGCACGTGCCCGAGCAGTACGGCGGCGCGGGCGCCGACGCCCTCGCCACGGTCATCGTGATCGAGGAGGTGGCCCGCGTCTGCGCCTCCTCCTCCCTCATCCCGGCCGTGAACAAGCTCGGCTCGCTCCCGGTGATCCTCTCCGGCTCCGAGGACCTGAAGAAGAAGTACCTGGGCCCGCTCGCCAAGGGCGACGGCATGTTCTCGTACTGCCTCTCCGAGCCCGACGCGGGCTCGGACGCGGCGGGCATGAAGACCCGCGCGGTGCGCGACGGCGACTTCTGGGTGCTGAACGGCGTGAAGCGCTGGATCACCAACGCGGGCGTCTCCGAGTACTACACGGTCATGGCCGTCACCGACCCGACCAAGCGCTCCAAGGGCATCTCCGCCTTCGTCGTCGAGAAGTCGGACGAGGGCGTCTCCTTCGGCGCCCCGGAGAAGAAGCTCGGCATCAAGGGCTCGCCGACCCGCGAGGTCTACTTCGACAACGTCCGCATCCCCGCCGACCGCATGATCGGCGAGGAGGGCACCGGCTTCGCCACCGCGATGAAGACCCTGGACCACACCCGCATCACCATCGCGGCGCAGGCCCTCGGCATCGCCCAGGGCGCCCTCGACTACGCCAAGGGCTACGTCCAGGAGCGCAAGCAGTTCGGCAAGCCGATCGCCGACTTCCAGGGCATCCAGTTCATGCTCGCCGACATGGCCATGAAGCTGGAGGCGGCCCGCCAGCTCACCTACTCGGCCGCCGCCAAGTCCGAGCGCGTCGACGGGGACCTGACCTTCTTCGGCGCCGCGGCCAAGTGCTTCGCCTCCGACGTCGCGATGGAGATCACCACGGACGCGGTCCAGTTGCTCGGCGGCTACGGCTACACGCGGGACTACCCGGTGGAGCGGATGATGCGCGACGCCAAGATCACCCAGATCTACGAGGGCACGAACCAGGTCCAGCGCATCGTCATGGCGAGGAACCTGCCGTAGCAAGGTTTTCGCAGGTCAGCGGCCATTCTCGATGGCTCGCGGACGGTGATCGGCTTCCGGCCCTGCTTCCAGGTCGGCCTTGGGTACCGTGCTGAGGAGATCCTGGGCGGAGACCGGGCTAGGAAGTGCCGCTGACCTGCATGAACGACATGGCCCCGGCGTGCCGGGGCCATGTTCCGTTCGGCGGGATCCTGGGTGGTGGTCAGGCGGTGTAGATCGTGGGGCGCTGCGCCACCTGGTCGGAGGTGAGTCCTTCCATGGTCAGGTTGCCCGTCCAGAGCTGGTCGCGGTTGGCGTAGGTCGCATCCAACCGGACGCGCTTGCCGCCCGGCTTCAGTTTCCACTTCTGCTTCTGGAACTGCGCTACGCGGTCGCTGCCGCACACGAATGCCCGGGTCGCCTGCGTGAGCACCCACTGGGCCAGTTCCTTCTCTCCGGCCGTGGGCCGTCCGCAGTTGCGGGCCATCTGCCATAGACGCCCCCACTCGACTCCCGGGGTCAGCGGGCCGACGACGGCCACGTCCCCGATACGCCGCTCGTCAAGATGGTGGGTGGCATACCCGAAGACCACGCCGAACACGGCGAATACGGTCACCCTGCTACTCCCTGACAGGTCCTCGTCGGATGCTATGGGCGGTACCTTTGCTCGGGGCAGGACCCAGGTACCTGTGACGTGCCCGGGTCCTGCTTCGTACGAGGGGATCACGCCGCGATCCCCGTGCCTGTCAGCGGCTCAGCAGCACGGGCCGTCGCCGCAGCACGCGGGCTGGTTGCACTCGGCCGCAGTGCCCCACAGCCGGGCGTCGACGTCGAACCCGGCGAGCTTGATCCGGTCGACCACGGATACCATCAGTCCGCACGTCCGCACCTTGGAATTCGGGGCGTGGTGGACGAAGAAGCCGAACTGCTCGTGGCACCAGTCGGCGTACTCCTGCGTGTGGAGCATGAACGTGTGCCAGCCGGGGTCCACCCGCTGACTGGGTGCCATGTCGTACGCCTTCTGGCTGCCCAGGACATACACGAACGCGATGGCCTGGTCCATCACGCGGTCGGCCACAACCGGCTCAAGGCCGTACTCGTCTGCACAGAACGCAGTCAGGCGCTCGAATAGTTCGGGACTGACAAGGTCCCGCCCGTGCCGCAAGGCGACAGGCGTTTCCAGCATGGTCGTCATCGTGTGACTCCTTCTGTCGTTGGGGAGATCAGGCAGTGGACGGAGTGGGAAGCGGTGCCCGCCAGTACCACCGGACTTGTCGTGGAGGTCCGTCTTCTTCGGCTGCGGCATGCCTTGCTGCTCGCTGTCGCCGCTCACTCGGCCACCCGCAGGACGAGTGCCACGTCCGTGAATCTCCGGGCAAATATGTCGTGCCCGGTCAGTCCGGTGTGGGCCATGCACCGACGGTCCACATCGGCCACGTAGCCGGCGTGCCAGTGGGCAACGATCGGTTCCCGTCCCGGCGCCCGAGCGTTCCTCGCAGGGCGGGCAGATCGGACCGGATGCGTTTCAGTCATGCGCGGCACGTCTCACACCTCTGCGTGTGGGCGGCGTGCTCGAATTCGCCCGTCCTGGTCGACATTGCGCACCCTTCACAGCTGTTTTCGGGGATCGACAGCCAATGATGGACAGGTGCGGTGCGTGGTTCTAGTCGATTTCCTGTTCCCTCAAGAAGTCATCCCGGATACTTGCGACGAGGTTCCGCATGTTGTCGCCCGAAAGGGCGACTCTGCCGAAGGTGTCAAACTTGTCTTCGTACAGCTCGATGTCCCGTATTTCACCGGTCGTGATTTCAGCATGAGGGATTTCGATGATTGCGAGCCGACTGTCGAAGAGTACAAACGAGGATGTGGGTGGAGCAGGTGCGGGTGCACTCAATGGAACGATGTCAATTTTGACGTTCGGCATCCGTGACATGGCGATGAGCTTGTCGAGCTGTGCAGCCATCATGGGTTTCGGAATCAGTTGCCACCTGAGTACCGGTTCAAAGATTAGAAAACTAAACTTCCGGGCTCTGGCGTAGAGGATTTCTTGACGGCGTAGGCGTGCGCCGATCATTTTCTCCAGGGCATCGTTGGTCAGCTCTGAGCTCCGCTGAACTCCCCGGATGTATTCGGGAGTCTGGAGAAGTCCGGGAATGCAGGAGGGTTGGAATACCCTGAGCAGGGTTGTTCGGGCCTCGATGGCCTGGATCTCTCTCTGGTGCTTGTACAGGCCGGTGCGTCGGTATATGCGCCACGCCGTAGCCTCTGTGGCTACCCTGCGGGCCGCCTCGGTCAGATCCCCTTTTATCTCGGCGGGAACGTCCAGAGCCTCCAGGACGCGCTCGACATCAAGAACGGAAGGGGGTAGTGACCCGTTCTCAATCTTGCTCAGTTTGCTTGGAGACATGGCTGCGCTGCGGGCAACTGCTTTCGCCTGCTTCCCGCTGGCCACTCGCAATTCCCGCAGCGCTTTGCCCAGGTCGGTTCTGTTCACGTTTCCCCGTACTGCTCCCACCATTCAGCGAATGGTACGGAGCGGCTCAGGGCCAGATCGCGGTGGTTCATCCATTCCGCAGGGTCCGAATGGAGCTCGGCCCCCAGGAATTTTCCGCCTTCTCCGTAGTTCATCGAGACTGTGGAGGATTCGTCAAACATCCAGAAATCTGGAACCCCTTCCAGTGGGTTCGGTTGAGCTGTGATGTCCAGGATGAAGAACTCTTCTCCAGATTTCGCGTTCTTGCGGTAACCCCAGCTGAGTTCGAATCGGAGGTAGTCCGTCATGGGGCGTGAGAGGATGTGAACGCGGTACATGCGCCTTCCATTCTCAACGTTCCCGCGTACTTCCTCGGCCCATTCCTGGTTGTAGTTGTCCGGCTGAGGCTCACCAGCCAGGAATGCGCGGATCATTTCCGGGTCAGATGATCCGCTGTAGTCGTCCAGGGTCTCAAGCCGGAAAGCTTCCCGGTGGAAGTTGGAGAAAAGCTTCTCGAACTCAGCGGGCGAGATGCTCATGCGCGTACCTCTCGATGATTCCAGCAGGGATACGGACCACGGACTCACCGGCAGGGATCTCGACGCCGACCATGGCCTCCGCATCCTCTACGTCGTAGCCCTGCACAAGGAGGTCCCCGGTTTCCGCCACGCGGTACAGCGTGGCGCACGACCCTTTCTCGCACTCCCCGACCAGCCGTGTCACTGCCATGCCGCCCCCTGCTGTGAGGTCTTCGGTTGTGTCTTGTTCGATGCTCCTGGCTCTGTAACAGCAGGGTCAAGGCACCACAGTTGAGAGAACAGGAAACCAGGGCGGTCGGCCGAATCGCGTCGGTAGCCGACGCCTGCCTCCGGTCCTGGGGCTACGGCCTGACGCTCTTTGCGAGACTGCGCTGCCGCGGAAACACTCCTTGCCCGTGAGGGCGAGCCACGTCAGAAGGTGACTTGACCGACCGCTCCACAGGTGGGGCACCGGCCAGTGGTGAAGACTTTCTCGGCGGTGGTGGCGGTGGCGGCACGGATGAGCCACTGGCGCAGGAGGGGGAGATCGTAGCAGGTGTCAATTTGCTCGCGGACCTCGTCGGCGATGGCGATTCCGCGTGCTTCGAGGACGACGAGGAGAGCTTCGGAGAGGACCTCGGCTCGGCCTTTGTTCCGGATTTCTTCCGGCACGGAGGGCTTGTGGAAGGAGAGGCTCATGGCTCCAGGGTTCCTCTGTTGTCGTATGACCGGGCAGTTGCCCGGGTGCTGTGTGGTGCTTCCCGTCAGGCGGCCGTGAGCTGTTCGGTGCGGCAGTCGCGGCAGTGGCCGGGGTGGTGCGAGCGGAAGGCGCGGTCGCAGTGGTCGCAGTTCTGGAGCGGGGGAACGGTGGCGTCGGGGTGGCGGGTGGGTGTGACGTCGCGGGTTCCCGGCAGGGGTGGTGGCAGGAGTGTGGTGATCCGGTGGCGCAGGAGTCTGGCCGGGTGCTTGAGGGGAGTGGGGAGGTTGGTGGTGAGGGTGTGTCGGATGGTGTCGGGGTGGGTGTCGCGTTCGAGCCAGGTGGCGAGGCCGGGGGCGAGGGTGTGGATGTCGTGCTCGGAGAGGACGAGTTGAGGCGTGTGGCGGCGCAGGTCGGCGAGGAGCGCGGTGGCCGTGCGCAGGAGCTCCGGGGTGAGTTGTTGCGGCTGGGGGAGCGGGGGCGGTGGTGGTGCCGTGCGTGTGGCGGGGGTCGGTTGCGGCTGCGGTGCGGGCGTTGGGGGCGGTGCGGCGACCGGGACGGGGCGCGGTCCGGGAGCGGTCGCGGGTGGTGATGACGGCGGTGGTGATGATGCGGGCGGCGTGGTCGGCTTGCGGGCAGCGGTACGTGTCCGAGGGGGTGTTGTGACGGGACGGGTGGTGGCGTCGGGTTGGTTGTACGAGGTGGTGCGGGTGACGATGCGGCCGTCGGTGAGGCGTACGCGGCTGCGGTGGAGGTAGCCGTGGGCTTCGAGTTCGCGCAGGGCGGCGGCGATGCGGGTTTCGCTCTCGGGGAAGCGTTCGGCGAGGTGTTTGATGCCGATCCTGGCCCCGGTGGGGAGCGACTGGATGTGGGCGGCGAGCCCGATCGCGACGAGGGAGAGTCCGCGGTGCTGGGTGAGGTGGTTGCCGATGACGGTGAAGCCCGCGGCATGCCGGACCTTGACGTGGATGACACCGGATGACGGTGTGGCGTCCCCGGGAACGGGGGACGGGGCGTGCGGGGGCACGGTAATCTGCGAGGCACCCATCGGGAAGCTCCTACTTCCTCGGTGGTCAGGCCCCCGGTCGAGACTGCGAATCTCGTCGGGGGCCGTCGCATGTCTGGAGTTGTCGCGGCGAGCATAGGCCGATCAACCCACCCGAAATCCAGCTCAGTTGCCCCATGTCACCCGAGTGAGTGACGAGTGTGGGACGGGGGACGGGTTGGGTTGGGGAGGGTGATTTCCCCAGGTTCTTAAAAGCCTTATACGTCGTGGAAAACGGGGACGCGGCTCACCGGGTCGCGGAATTCCGCGACCCGGTGGAGCGGTCGCGGTACGAGGTCGAGTTCGGCCCAGACCGTCTTGCGGGGGACGGGTCCGATGACGGTGCCTCAGCGGTCGGCGAGTGCTTCGACGGTGAGCAGGCCGCGCCGGGATTCCGCTGGGGGAGAGCGGCACGGTGAACTGCCGGGTGGGGGCGGAATGTTCGGTTCGGGTGATGTGTTGGTTCACGCCGCTCAGTGTGGCCGCGCCCGCGTACCGTGAACAGCAACCAGGCCCCTACGTACGGTCATTGTCCCGCGCTTGTCCAGTGCTGTCCCGGCTGTCCGGGGTGACGTGTGGGAGACACCGGGGGTTGAGTCAGGAACGGCAAGCGCATCGGAAGTGGGGCACGGATGAGCGTGGATGAAGTGGGTGCGGAACGCGGCGACTCCGGGGCGGACGAGCCGGGCTGGGACATCGACCCGGACGACGAGTCGGGAGCGGCCGTGGTTGCGACGGTGGGCCGTCAGATCAAGGCGTGGCGGGAGGCCGCAGGGCTGCGGGCCGGCGAGTTCGGGGCCGCGATCGGGTACGGGGAGGATCAGGTCTACAAGGTGGAGGGCGGCCTTCGCATCCCCCGGCCCGAGTTCCTGGACAAGGCGGACGAAGTGCTGGGCGCGGGCGGGAAGATCACCGCGATGAAGCAGGACGTGGCAGAGGTCCGGTACCCGAAGAAGATCCGGGACCTGAAGAACATGGAGAAGCGGGCGGTCGAGATGGGGTTGTACAGCAACCACAGCATCCATGGTCTGTTGCAGACGCCGGAGTATGCGCGGGCGCTGTTCGAGATGAGGCGGCCCGCGTACTCGCAGGAAGAAGTGGAGCGAGTGCTGGCCGCGCGCATGGCCAGGCAGGTGGTCTTCGAGAGGTCACCCGCCCCTGCGCTCAGTTTCGTACAGGAAGAGGTGACGCTGTGCCGCCCCATCGGGGGCACAATGGTGCTGCGTCGACAGCTCGAACGGCTTCTGGAAATCGGGCAGTTGCGAAACGTCGAGATTCAGGTGATGCCGACCGATCGCGAGGATCACGCGGGGATGGACGGCGGAATTGAGGTGTTGAAGTTCGGGGACGGTACCGCGGTGGGGCGGTCGGGCGGAGCCTTCGCCGGGCGGCCGGTCTCCGATCCGAAGCAGCTCAGGATCCTTGAGTTGCGCTATGGGATGATCCGGGCCCAGGCTCTCACGCCACGGGAGTCGTTGGCTCTCATCGAAAAACTGCTGGGAGAGACATGATCCGCAAGACCTCTGCCGGGGATGCTTCCGAGCTGGAGTGGTTCAAGAGCAGCTACAGCAGTGGCAGTGAAGGAGACTCCTGCGTCGAGATCGCCGCTTCCCCGGGCGCGGTGCACGTCCGGGATTCCAAGGACGTCCAGGGCCCTCGTCTGGCCTTCGGCCCCGACGCCTGGGCGGGCTTCGTCTCCTACGCCGCCGAGCGCTGATCCCGTACGCGGCCGGGCGCTGATACCGCGCGTTCCGGGGCGCTTTCCCGATTTCTCGTACCGTCCGTTCATGGGCTCGGCGCACCGGGTGCGTGAGCGATCGCCGACAGGCGCCGCCGGATCACCTCGCCATCAATGCGCGGCGCCGGGACGACCCGGTGTCCGCGTGCGGACGAACGGAAGAGCCCGGACGGCGAGCCGTCCGGGCCACGTGGTCGGGCGTCGTCAGTTCTGGGGGACGGTGATCTTCTCGTCCTTGTTGAGCTGGTCCACCAGCTGCTCGACCTTGGCCTTGTCCCAGACCAGATTGCTGCCGATGTTGCCGGAGATCGGCATGTTCATCGACGTGCCGTCGCCGCCCGTGACGCCCTTCATGGCGAAGAACATCTGCCCCAGGTCCCAGAGCGACATGTCCTTGTCCACGATCAGGGTGTCCAGGCCGGCGCCCATCGTCGGGTACAGCTTGAACGGGTTGAGGATCGTGGACGGCGTCGCCGTCTGGCTCGCCAGCGCGGCGAGGAACTTCTGCTGGTTCTTGGTCCGGGCCAGGTCCGCCTCGGCGAACGCGTACCGGGTGCGGACGAACGCCAGCGACTGCTCACCGTTCAGCGTCTGCTTGCCGGCCTGGAAGTCGGCGCCGGACTTCTTGTCCTTGAACGCCTTGGGGATGTCCAGCTCCACCCCGCCGATCGCGTCCACGATCTGGGCGAAGCCGCCGAAGCCGATCTCGACGTAGTGGTCGATGTGCAGCCCGGTGTTGAACTCGATCGTGCGGACGAGGAGTTCGGGGCCGTCCATGGCGTACGCGGCGTTCAGCTTGGTGGAGCGGCCCTGGCCCGGGTAGAGCTTGCCGGAGTCGGAACCCTTGAACGAGGGGATCTCGACGTTCGAGTCGCGGGGGAGGGAGATCAGCGTCGGCCCGTTCGACCCGTCGTGCAGGATCATCATCGAGTCGGTCCGCTTGCCCTCGGCGGAGCCGGTGTGCAGCTTCTTCTTGTCCTCGTCGGTCATGCCCTCGCGGCTGTCGGAACCGACGATCAGGTAGTTGGTGCCGTCGCCCGCCTTCGGCCGCTCGATGACCTTGGAGAGGTCCACCTCGCGCTTGAGCTTGGAGTCGGCCCAGAAGTACGTGCCGATGGAGACCACGAGCACCACGACGACCAGGGACAGCGCGCCGATCTTTATTCGGCGGCCCCAGTCCGGCGCCGGGCCTCCCTGCGCCGGGTTCCCCCGGACGTATCCGCCGTCCCCCCGGCCGCCGTCGCCGCCCTGGCCCCGGCCGCCGCCGTAGACCTGGCCCGTGTTGTAGCCGCTGTCGTATCCGGCATCGGCGCCGTGGCCCGCGGCGTACTGCGGGGGGTTCGCCGGGCGCCGCGGCCGGGGCGGTGCGGGGCGCTGCGGCGGTGTGCCGGGCCGCTGGACGTGCCGCATCACCCGGGCACCCTCGGGCTGGTCGTTTCTGCTGCCCCGCCCGTAGCGGTCGCCGCTGCGGTTGTCGTCGCTCCAGCCCTCGGGCCAATCGTTCATGTGGACCAGTGTGCAGGCCGGGTGCCTCGCTCTTACAGGGGGTGGGCGAAATCGCACCGGGCCTGTTGCGAAGCTGATGCATTGCCGTCGGGCTGGCCGCCCCGCATAAGGTGGACGGTATGACAGATCAGGCCACGCTTCCGGAGAGCGGCATTCCGGGCAAGCCGACCGCGGCGTCCCGGACCACTCTCAGCCACATCATGACCGGCAGTGACACCAACCTGCTGGGTACGGTGCACGGTGGCGTGATCATGAAACTTGTCGACGACGCGGCGGGTGCCGTGGCCGGACGGCACTCCGGCGGGCCCGCGGTGACGGCGTCGATGGACGAGATGGTCTTCCTGGAGCCGGTCCGCGTGGGCGATCTCGTCCACGTCCGCGCGCAGGTCAACTGGACCGGCCGCTCCTCGATGGAGGTCGGCGTCCGGGTCATGGCCGAGCGGTGGAACGAATCCACCCCCGCCCAGCAGGTCGGCAGCGCGTATCTGGTGTTCGCCGCCGTGGATGCGGACGGGAGGCCGCGCCCGGTGCCGCCGGTGGTCCCGGAGACCGAGCGGGACAAGCGGCGCTACCAGGAGGCGCAGATCCGGCGCACCCACCGGCTGGCCCGGCGCCGCGCCATCAAGGAGCTGCGCGAGCAGCGCGCGGCGGACGGCATCGACGACTGAGCCGGTCACGGCCCGGGGCGAGGGCGACCGGCGCCGGCCCCGGTCGCGGGCGCCGGGCGTCACGCACGGTCAGCGGCAGGCCACCTGGTCGCCGGTGACGGTGCCGAACTCGCCCCGTTCCGGGTCCTCGGCCCGCACCGGCCGCACCTTCGCGAAATCTGTGCCGACCGTCACTCTCATCGTGGAACCCTGCCCGGTCACCGCCCGCAGCTCGGACCCGGGCAGCGCCTCGGCCAGGGACTTCGCGGACCGGTCCCAGCGCGGGTCGTAGGTGATCAGGGTGCGTTCCCGCTCGCCCGGCTCGCCGTTCAGCGGGGTGCGCGTGGTGTCGAAGCCGGTGGCGTGCAGGGCGTCGTCGGCCCTTCTGCCGAGCCCCTCCCGCGGGGTCCCGTTGTAGACCTGGACCCGGACGCGCTGCGGGGCGACCCCGACCGGTACCGCCTCCGGGTGCCGCTCGGCCGGGCGCCGGGGGGCGAGCGGCTTGTCGTCGCGCAGTGCCCGGAAGAGCTTCTCCGCCTTCTTCTCGTCCCACTTCACCGTGGAACCGATGCCCTTGACGGGGAAGGCGACGTCCTGCAACGGCACCGAGGCGAACTCGGACGAGGCCGGTGAGAAGCCGCGCATGGCCTGTCCCAGCTCCAGCATCTGTTCCGTGCCGAACCCCCGGTCGGCCCGGACGGAGCCCAGCATCGTCGAGGCGACGTCCTGGAACTTCACCGGGTTCAGCAGGACGCCGCTGCTGGTCGCCTGCTTGATCAGCGAGGCGAGGAACTTCTGCTGGCGCTGCATCCGGCCCAGGTCGGAGGCCCCGTCGACGTGCCGGGAGCGCACGAACTGGAGCGCCTGCCCGCCGTTCAGCTCATGGGTGCCCGCGGCGAGATCGAGGCCGCTGTAGGAGTCCTTCAGCGGCCGGGCCGTGCAGATCTGCACTCCGCCCAGGGTGTCCACGGTCCTCATGAAGCCGGTGAAGTCGACCTCCAGGTAGTGGTCGATCTTGACGCCCGTCATGTGCTCGACCGTCCGCACAGTAAGGCCCGGGCCGCCCTCGGCATAGGCGGCGTTCAGCTTCACCGGGTGCGCGGAGTGCGTTTTTCCGGTGGTCAGGTCCTTGTGCTCGGGGACCTGGGCGTAGCTGTCGCGCGGGAGCGAGACGACGCTCGCGCGTTCCTTGTCCGCCGAGAGGTGGACCAGCATCACGGTGTCGGTGCAGTTGCACGGGGCCCCGCCCAGCCGGTACTTCTCCTTCTCCTCCGGGGTGATCCGGTCGCGGCCGTCGGTGCCGACGAGCAGCAGGTTCATGCCGTGCCCGGCCCGGGGCCGGTTCTTCATGTCCTTGAACGGATCGACCCGGTCGATGCCCGTCTCCAGGCCGGTCACCACCGCGTGGCCGATCCCGCCGGCCCCGAGGACGAGCACGGAGAGACCGGTCACCACGCGCATGCCCCAGCGCGGTCGCTCGTCCTGCCTCCTCGGCCCGAGGGGCGGCGGCACCGCGCGGGACCGCGGCGAACGGGGGGAGGGACGCGTCGTGGGCACGGGGGAACCTCCGCGGTGCGAGGGGACCGTTCGCACAGTAGGTCCATATGATCTGCGGACCGCGATGCCACCCGGTGGCGCGCCCCCGGGTCCCCCATTGGCGGTAACGTGGCGGCGGAACACCGCCGCCCGGTGGGGTACCAGCCCCCCCGCGCCCCCGAGGACCACCCGAGGACCACCATGTCTGCCGCGCAGCACCCCGCCGTCTCCGTGATCATGCCGGTGCTCAATGAGGAACGTCATCTCAGGAACTCCGTCCGGCACATCCTGGAACAGGAATACGCGGGCGAGATGGAGGTGGTGATCGCGCTGGGCCCCTCCACCGACCGCACCGACGAGATCGCCGCGGAACTGGTGCGCGAGGACCCCCGGGTCCACACCGTCCCGAACCCGACGGGGCGTACCCCGGCCGCCCTCAACGCCGCGATCGAGGCGTCCCGGCATCCGATAGTCGTGCGGGTCGACGGCCACGGCATGCTCTCGCCGAACTACATCGCGACGGCCGTCCGCCTGCTGGAGGAGACCGGCGCGCAGAACGTCGGCGGCATCATGCACGCCGAGGGCGAGAACGCCTGGGAGGACGCCGTGGCCGCGGCCATGACGTCGAGGATCGGCGTCGGCAACGCGGCCTTCCACACCGGTGGCCAGGCGGGCCCGGCGGAGACCGTTTACCTGGGCGTCTTCCGCCGCGAGGCCCTGGAGAAGGCCGAAGGCTACAACGTGGAGTTCATCCGCGCCCAGGACTGGGAGCTGAACTTCCGCATCCGCGAGGCGGGCGGCCTGATCTGGTTCTCGCCCGAACTGAAGGTGCAGTACCGGCCGCGGCCCTCGGTCCGGGCGCTCGCCAAGCAGTACAAGGACTACGGCCGCTGGCGGCACGTCGTCGCGCGCTACCACTCCGGCTCGATCAACCTGCGCTACCTGGCGCCGCCCACCGCCGTCCTGGCGATCGCGGCGGGCCTGGTGGTCGGTGCGGCCGTCACCCCGTGGGCCCTCGTCGTCCCCGGCGGGTACGTCGCGGCGATCGTCGCCGGTTCCGTGCCCGCGGGCAAGGGACTCTCCCCGAAGGCGCGGGTGCAGATCCCGGTGGCCCTCGCGACCATGCACATGTCGTGGGGCTACGGCTTTCTGACCAGCCCGCGTTCGCTGGCGAAGAAGGTCATCGCCGCCCGCCGCCCGGCCGTCACCGCGTAGCACCCGAAACGGGAACGCGCGAGGGGTCCTCCGAGCCGGAGGACCCCTCGCGCGTTCCCGGCGGACCGGCTACCAGCTGAAGCCCGGCTGGATGTCCATGCAGGCCCCGTCCTCGTCGCCCTTCAGGGCGCGGGCGCTCTCCGGGGGCTTCTCCTCGGTGACGGCCGGCGGGGCGTAGTCCCCGGCCTCGCGCCAGTCGGCCCCCACGGTCAGGGTGATGCCCGTGACGTCGGTCGACCGCTTCACCGCCGTCGGCGGGATGCCGAGCGCCTTGGCGACGGCCTGGGCGTTGCCCTCCATGTCCGCGCTGGGGAAGAGGATTCCGGTCCGGGCCGCCGGAGCGACGTTCTGCGAGTCGATCACGGCCTCGGTGAAGCCCTTGCCCACCAGCAGCTCCCTGACGGCCGAGGCACGGCCCTTGGCCGGGGCCTGGGTGTCGGTGCCGGTCCCGTTGCGGACCGTGACCGGGATCTCGCCGACCGGCGCCGTGGGCTTCTTGGCGGCCGGGGCCTTGCGCTTGGACGCCTTGCCGTCCAGCGGGATGTCGTCGCGGACCATCTGGAACAGCTGATCGGCCTCGCCGGGCTTGGGGAGCACCCGCTCCTTGTTCACCCCGGTGCCGTAGACGTTCGGCATCGTCGTCATGGTGATGCGCTCGGTGGGAGCCTTCTTGAGCTCCTCCGCGAGGTCGTACAGCTTCTTGACCGTTTCGATGCCCTTGTCGACCGTCAGCGCGTTCACCGCCGAATCAGCAAGGTCCATCAGCTTGCCCGGGTCGCTGAGCTTGGTCCCCTTGCGCAGCTCACGGACCATCGAGTTCATGTACATGTGCTGGGCGTGGGTGCGGCCGAGGTCGGTGCCGTCCTCGAAGCCGTAGCGGGTCCGCAGCCACTGGAGGGCCTGCTCCCCCTTGATCTTGGTGGTGCCCTTCTTCAGCTTCAGCCCGGAACCCTGGCCCTTGCTGTTGCGGGAGTGGACGTTGGCCTTGACGCAGACCGGCACCCCGCCGATCGCGTCGGCCATCGAGACCACACCGGCGAAGTCGATCATCATGAAGTGGTCGATGGTGATGCCGGTGAGCTCGTACCAGGCGGCCACCGTGCATCCCGGCCCGCCCCGCTCGAGCGTCTTGTTGGTCATCGCCAGGCCGGCCGTGGCGGGGTAGACGTGCTTGGTCTTCGGGTCGGTGCACTTCGGGATCTTCAGCAGCGTGTCGCGCGGCATGCTGATCACCGACATGTTGCTGCGGTCCGCGGAGAGGTGGACCAGCATCTGCACGTCCGCGAGCGGTGGGGCCCCGAAGGTTTCCTTGGCCCCGCCGAGCTTCTGGTTCTCCGGGTTGTCCCGTGCGTCCGAACCGATGAGCAGGATGTTCAGCGGGGTCTGACCGGCGGAGTTGGTCTTGTGGTCGGCCATCTTCTGGTCGCCGAGCGTCAGGTCCTCCTTCTTGAGGTTCGCGTTGAGGTGCTCGTAGTAGAGGTATCCGGCCCCCGCGCCGCCGACTATGAGCAGTGCGAGCACCGCGGCGCTCCAGCGCAGCACCCGGCGCTTGCTCTTCCCGCCACGCCGCTTCGCCCCGCCACGCCGGTGGCCGCCGTCCTCGCGGGCGGCGGGCGTCCGGGCGTCCGTGCCGGAGCCCTGCTTCTTCGGCGGCGCGTCCTCGTAGAGCCCGTCGTCCCACCCGAGTTGGCCGGCATCGTGGACGCGTGGTCGCGTTCCCTCTCCGGGCGTGCTGTTCCGTCCCACCGGGACCCCCCTGTTGTCTAAATCGCGTGGTCTGGCGCGGTGACCCGGTGTCACTCGGCGCACTCTGCCTTGGCGGCGTTCGCCAACGGAACGTCTTTGGGCGCCTTCGTCGGTGCCGCGACGGGAATTCCCGCGCCCTTGAAGTCGCGGCCCAGGGTGAGGACCATCGCCTGGAGCCCCTCGGCGTCCGCGGTCCCCTGCTTCAGGGCGGAGGCGGGCAGGCCCATCATGTCGGCGAGGGCGCGGGCCTGGTCCGCCTGGTTCGGCGCGAACTCCAGGGCGGTCTTGTCGGTCTTCTCCGGGGCGTTGGCCTTGTTGGTGGACTTGGGCACGCCCTGGTCGTTCTGGAGCCAGGCGACGGTGGACTGCGCGGCCCCGGGGATGTCGCCGCCGTTGTAGACGTCGACCCGGACGTCCGCCGCGGCGGCCCTGGGCCCCTTGAGGAGCGCGTCCTGCTTGCTCTTCGCCTTCTTCTTCTGCGCGTTCACCTCGGTCAGGGAGGTGTCCTCACGCATCATGGCGAACAGCGGATCGGCCTTGGCCTCGTTCAGCACGACGGTGGCCTTGACCTTCTCGGCCGGGTTGTCCAGCACCGGCACCGTCACGAAGGTGATGTTCTTGGTGTCGACCTTGCCGAGCTCCTGGGCCAGCGCGGTCAGCTTCTTCACCGATCCGATGCCGCTGTCGACGGTGAGTGCCTTGGTCGCCGCGTCGGCCAGGCCGTACAGCTTGGTCGGGCTGGTCAGCGTGTCGTCGGACTTCATCTGCCGGATCATCGAGCCGATGAACTGCTGCTGGACCTTGATCCGGTCCAGGTCGCTCTCGTTGCCGAAGCTGTGCCGGGTCCGGACGAACGCCAGGGCGTCCTCGCCCTGGATGCGGTGCTCGCCCGCCGACAGGTCCAGATGGGACTTCGGGTCCTTGACCGGTTTGGCCAGGCAGACCTTGACGCCGCCGACGGCGCTCGACAGCTCCTTCACCGCATTGAAGTCGACCATCATGAAGTGGTCGGCCTTCAGGCCGGTGATCTGCTCGACCGTGCGCATGGTGCAGCCCGGGTCCCGGCCGTCCTGGCCGAGGCTGACGTTGAAACGGATGTTCGACGTCCCGGGGACCACCTTCTCCGAGCCGTCCGGCTGCTTGGTGGTGCAGTCCGGGATGTCGGTGATCAGGTCGCGCGGGATGCTGAGCGCCGTCGCGTTGGTGCGGTCGGCGGAGACGTGGAAGAGGATGTTGGTGTCGGCGTGGCCGTCGCTGCCCTTGTCGCCGTACCCCTCGTTGCCCTTGCCGGTGCGCTTGTCCGTCCCGATGATCAGTATGTTCACCGGGGCGCCGGAGTCGAAGACGTTCTTGTTGCCGGCGGTGCCGACGTCGACCGTGTTCAGATTGCCGTTGAAGTGCTCGTACAGCGCGTACCCGCCCGCCGCCAGGGCGACCAGGACGAAGGCCACCGTGCCGCCCGTCCACAGCAGCACCTTCTTGCGGCGCGCCTTGGGGGCCTTGCGGCTGCGCCTGCCCTCCGCACCACCGGAGCCGGAATCCTCCTTGCCGCGCGGACCATTGGCCGAACGGCGGCTGCGCTGCCCGGGCACCTCGCGGCGTGCGGCGGACCCTCGTCCGTGCCCGCCGCCGTCGGCCTCGTGCCCGCCGCCGTCCTTCCGGGGTGCGCCTCTGCGTTCGCTGTCGTGCGTGGCTTCTCTGCGACGGGGGACGCGCGGTTCGGTTTCCTGCCGAGCGCCTGTCGAATCCCCTCCGGAATTGTTCAGTCGCAGTTCGTAATCGCCGGTGTCCGGGTTGAGAACCCACTGGTCTGCGGGATCGAATTCATCCGCCCGCCCACGGCTTTGCGCATCCACGGTTGTTTGAGTCCTCCGTCGGTGCCACGCGAGGCGCCTCCCCCCGGTCAGGCGCCAGTTCTTTCGCTCCAGGAGTGCGCGGCCTGATGGCCGGAAGCACCGGATCGCGTCACACTATCGGCCCAGTTCGGTATCGAGCGACGAGCGTGACAAATTCCACGGCCCTTACAACTGGTCAATCTGGTCATTACACGCCGATCACCGGCTTCTGCTTGGGAATTGCTTTACCGCTCGCATGGATCGGCCGCCGCGTTGTTGCCCGAATACGTGGGTGTGGGGTTCGGCCCCGCGGCGTCCGGAGTATCGGTGGCGGCATTGCTTTCCCGCGCCGCCGCTCCCTGACCCCTCCTGGCGTCCTTGTCCCCCTTGTCGGCGCTCTTTCCGTCGTCGCCCCCGGTGCGGTCCGCCGGAACCACCGCGACCGGTGCGTCCGCCCGCAGTCGTTCGAAGAGTTGGTCCGCGTCGGGCTGGACGAGTTCGTCCCGGTTCGGGTCGGCGGTGTACGGCTTCCGGGGCACGGTCAGGAACTGCACCCGGTCGGTCGGTACGTCACGCAGGCCGCGCACCAGGTCGTACAGGTCCTTGAGGCTGTCCAGGCCCGGGTCGGTGGTCAGCGACTTGGTGGCTGCGTCCAGTACCGGGTACAGCCGCGTCGGGTTGAGCAGGACACCGTTGCTCTGCACCTTGTTCACCAGGGCGCCCAGGAACTGTTGCTGGCGGTCCATCCGTTCGGTGTCGCTGCCGTTGCCGATGGACTTGCGGGCCCGTACGTACCCCAGTGCCTGTTCGCCGTCGAGCTTCTGGCGTCCGCCGGGAAGCTTCAGATGGGCGTCGGGGTCGTCGACCGGCTTCTTGAGGCAGACCTCGACCCCTCCGACGGCGTCGACCATGTCCTTGAAGCCGTTGAAGTCGACGACCATCTGGTGGTCGATCCGGATGCCGGTCAGCTTCTCGACCGTGCGGATCGCGCAGGCGGTCCCGCCGAACTCGAAGGCCCAGTTGAACTGGGCGAATTGTTTCTTCGTGACCGTACCGTCCGCTTTGTGGCAGGCCGGGATCTCCACCATCAGGTCGCGCGGCAGGGACATCGCCGTGACGCTCTGCCGGTTCGCGGCGAGGTGCAGCAGGATCGTGGTGTCCGAGCGCTGGCTGCCGCCGTCGTCGCGGCCGTACGCGCGGTTGTCGCCGGCCCGGCTGTCGGAACCGATGAGCAGGATGTTCTCCGCGTTGCGCACCACGGTGGCGGGCCGCTCCCGCTCGTACACACGGAGTTCGGCGGCTGCCGAGGTGTCCGTCCTGATGTTGCCGTCGAGCTTGCGGTACAGCCACGCGCCGACGCCCGCGGCGACCAGTACCAGGAACGAGGCGCCGAGTGCCGTCCAGCGCAGCCAGTGGCGGTTGTGGCCGCCGTCGGGCACCGGGCCGGTGTCGGAGTCGTCCCCGGCCCGCGACGTTCCCGGGTCGGAGTCCTCCCCGGCCCGCGACGTTCCCGTGTCCGGGGTCGAGCCCTCGGAGTCGCCCGGCGGGCCGGCGCTATCGCTCACGTCTGCGTCCATCCTTCACGTTCGGCGGCGCGCTGGGCCGCCGGTCGCAGGGGTAGACGGCTGAACCTCACGCTTGGTTGTGTTCCGGGGGCCCGTACCGCCGATCATGTACCTGAGCCGACGCCCAATCCTGAGGACTCGACCCGGTATGGGCCGGATGAGTGGCCCTCAGGGCGCTTGTCATACCGCGGTGTTGGTGACCCGTTCGCTCTCCAGCCGCTTCGCCAGGCCGTCCTGGTCCAGATGGTCCAGATGGCGGCAGAGGACGACGGATCCGCCCGCGGCCAGCGGTGCGAACAGCCCCGCGCTCAGGCCCTCCCAGCTGTCGTACGCGCGCCCGGTCAGCAACCGGGACCCGGCGCTCAGCCCGAGCCCCGCCGCGTCCTCACGGGCGCGCGCCACCAGGTGCGACGCCGTCAGCTCGGTGCCGCCGACCGCCAGTGCGGGGGCGTCCGGGTCCACGGGGGCGAACGGGGCGAACCGGTCGCCCTGGCCCGGCACCTCGACCGCGTAGTCCGCGAACCCGGCCGGAGCCTGGGGGAACCTGCCACCCAGCGGGCGCAGCGCCAGGGCGACCCGCTCGCCGGAACAGGCGCGTGCGGCCTCCAGCGTGTCCGGGCCGCTGACGACGAGGTCGGCGTCGGCCGGATCGCCGTGCACGTCGACGAGCACGCCGACCGAGGAACAGGCGAGCAGCCACACCGCGGACTGCCAGTGCGCGGGCAGCAGCAGGGCGAGCCGGTCGCCGGGCTGGGCGGCGAGGTCGCCCTGGAGCAGGTTGGCGGTCTTGGCCACCCAATTGGCGAAGGTGGCCACCGACAGTTCCACGCGTTCTCCGGTGGCGTCGTCGTAGAAAGTGACCAAGGGGCGGGCCGGGTCCGCGGCGAGCGCGGAACGCAGCAGGTCGGCGGGGGTGCGGTCGCTG
Organism: Streptomyces sp. NPDC056061; assembly: GCF_042266885.1. Classification (NCBI taxonomy): domain Bacteria; kingdom Bacillati; phylum Actinomycetota; class Actinomycetes; order Kitasatosporales; family Streptomycetaceae; genus Streptomyces; species Streptomyces sp. NPDC056061. Next base: position 29,074 of record NZ_JBHJWQ010000037.1, read on the forward strand.
GCGTTCATCCGCGCAAGAGTACGCGGCGACGCCGCGCCGGAGGTCGCTCGCGGGCGGCGGGTACACCGGTTCGGCAGACGGGCCGTCAATTGCTCAGGGAAATCCCGGTAGCCGTACTTGCCCCGTTATGTCGAGAATGATGTGCATGCGCGCCTTTCTTGCATCCTCGATCGGTGTCACCTGCGCGGCGGTTCTCGTACTGCCGTCGGCCGCGCCCGCGGGCGCGGCCTCCGACACCGCCCCTGCCTCCGCCGAGGCCGCCGATCCGCCCGCGGTGCCGGGCTCGACCCAGTCACTGCCGATGTCGCCCCTCGCCGAGCCCTCCGGACCGGCCACCGGCGACCCCGCCAGGGCCGCCGACGCCGTCGAACAGGGGCTGACCGAGCGTGAGGTCCGCCCGTTCTCGCTGGTCGGTGTCGTCTGGGACGACCCGGACACCGAGCTCCACGGGACCGTGCAGGTTCGTACCCGTGCCCGCGGCACCGGCCGCTGGTCCGACTGGCAGGACCTGGAGACGCACAACGCCGAGCACGCCGCCGACCCGGGGAGCACCGAGCGCGAGTCCGGCGGTGTCCGCGGCACCACCGCCCCGCTGTGGGTCGGCGACTCGGACGGCGTCGCGGTACGCGTACGTCCCGAGGCCCCCGGTTCCGGGACCACCGACCGCGGTGGCCGGACGACCTCCGCGGCCCCGCTGCCCGCCGGTCTGCGCCTCGAACTTGTCGACCCCGGCCAGGACCCGCAGCAGGTGCCCACCGGGGAGGCCGAGGGAGCAGGGAAGGTCGAGGGGAGTGGGAAGACCGAGGCGGCCGGGGAGGCCGAGGGGAGTGGGGCTGCCAGGACCACGGGGACACTCGGGACTATAGGGACTATCGGGGCCAAGGGGGCGCCCGGGGCCGTAGGCGCCGCAGCCGTCGCGGACGCCATGGATGCCGCCGCGGACGCCGCCTCGGCCGGATCGGCCGGATCGGCCGCCACCTCGGCCGCCGACGCCGCGGCTGCCGCGACTACTGAGGCCGTCCGGGACATGTGGAACATGTGGGGCTCCGCAGACGATCACACGGCAGTGCCCGGCACGACAGCGCCCGGCACGGCGACGCCCGGCACGACCGCCCCCGACTCCGCGGCGCGTGACACCGCGTCGCTCGACGCGAGCGTGCTCCCCGCCCTCACCGAGGCGGAGACCGAGGCGCGCAGTGAAACGCAGTCCGGACTGGCACCCGGCGCGCAGCCGTACATCGGGCCCCGACCGCGCATCATCACCCGCAAGGGCTGGGGCGCCGACGAGAAGCTCAGGGAGCGTGCCTTCGTATACACCAAGACCGTCAAGGCCGCGTTCATCCACCACAGCGCCACGGGCAACAACTACACGTGTGCCCAGGCACCCTCGGTGTTGCGCGGCATCTACCGGTACCACGTCAAGAGCAGCGGCTGGCGCGACTTCGGTTACAACTTCGCGGTCGACAAGTGCGGCAACATCTACGAAGGGCGCGCGGGAGGCGTGACGAAGCCCGTCCTGGGAGCGCACACACTCGGCTTCAACACCAACAGCATGGGCATCGCGGTACTCGGCACCTTCAGCAACACGAACCCGCCCGCCGCCGCGGTGAACGCCGTCGCGAAGCTCACCGCCTGGAAGCTCGGCCTGTTCGGAGCCGACCCGCGCGGAAGGACCACACTCGTCTCGGGCGGCGGCAACAAGTTCAAGAAGGGATCGAAGGTCAGCCTTCACGTCATCTCGGGCCATCGGGACGGCTTCGCAACCGAATGCCCCGGAACGCGTCTCTACAAGAAGCTCGGCTCGGCCCGCACCAGCTCCGCCCGGCTGCAGGGGCGCTGAACGAAACAAATCGGCGCGAACCACTGCTGCCGGGCGCCGCGGACCGCTGCGGGCCACCGACCGGTGACGACCGATCCGGTCTGCATACACTGGCCAGCCGAAACGAGCAGGGCCCCACCAGGAAGCAGAGTCAGCGCTGTGACAGAGGCAAAAGAAGCGATCCTTCTGGTGGGCGGCAAGGGCACCCGGCTCCGCCCGCTCACGGTGCACACCCCCAAGCCCATGGTCCCGGCGGCGGGTGTCCCCTTCCTCACCCACCAACTGGCGCGGGCCCGGGCCGCCGGGGTCGAGCACATCGTCCTCGCGACGTCGTACCTGGCGGAGGTCTTCGAACCGTACTTCGGGGACGGTTCGAAGCTCGGCCTCCACATCGAGTACGTCACCGAACACGATCCGCTGGGCACCGGCGGCGCGATACGCAATGTCGCCCCACGGCTCGCCTCGGGACCCGACGAACCGGTGCTCGTCCTCAACGGCGACATCCTCACCGGCCTGGACATCCGCGCCCTGGTGGCCACGCACACCACCTCCGGCGCGGATGTCTCCCTCCACCTCACCCGCGTCGAGGACCCGCGTGCCTTCGGTCTCGTACCGACGGACGACAGCGGCCGGGTCACCGCGTTCCTGGAGAAGCCCGAGACGCCGGAGGAGATCGTCACCGACCAGATCAACGCGGGGGCGTACATCTTCCGGCGCTCGGTCATCGACACCATCCCGGCCGGCCGGCCGGTCTCCGTCGAGCGTGAGACCTTCCCCGGACTGCTCGGCTCCGGCGCCCACCTCCAGGGCATGGTCGACTCCACGTACTGGCTGGACCTCGGCACCCCGCGCGCCTTCGTACGCGGCTCCGCCGACCTGGTGCTGGGCCGTGCCCCGTCCCCGGCCGTCCCCGGCCGGTGCGGCGAGCGGCTCGTCCTGCCGACGGCCTCCGTCGCGGCCGACGCCAAGCTCACCGGCGGCACGGTCGTCGGCGAGGGCGCACTCATCGGGGCGGGGGCCCGGATAGACGGTTCCGCGGTGCTGGCCGGCGCGGTCGTCGGGCCCGGAGCCGTGATCACGGACTCGCTGGTCGGAGCCGGTGCCAGGATCGGCCCGCGCACGGTGGTCGAGGACGCGGTCGTCGGGGACGGGGCACGGGTCGGTGCCGACAACGAACTGCTCAGCGGCATCCGCGTCTGGTGCGGAGCGGTCCTGCCGGACGCGGCGGTCCGTTTCTCCGCCGGCGAATAGCCCGGCGTACGCCCCGCGTCGGGTCCGGGGACAAGCACGCCCCACCGAACCAGCGGGCATCCGTCCGAACCACCGGGCACCCGCCTGAACCGCTGGGAACCCGTCCGAACCTCCGGTCACCCGTCCGAACCGGCGTGTGCGCGCCGCTGCGTCTACCCTCGACAGGCACCCCGGCGAACGGGGCCCCGACGACCGAGGACAGCATCGTGGCAGGACGATTCGCCCCCCGCAGCGCCCCGCGCGCGGCCGTTCCGCACCAGGCGGCGGCACCGGCGGCGGATGCCCTGACCCGTGACTGGGCCCCGGCCGGCCCGCTCGACCTCCGCCTGGTCCTCGGCCCGTTGCGGCGCGGTCCCGCGGACCCCACCTTCCGGATCACCCGGGACGGCACGGTCTGGCGCACCGGCCGCACCCCGGCCGGCCCCGGCACCCTCCGTCTGGTGGCGCGCGGCGACCGGATCGGGGCGGTCGCCTGGGGGCCGGGCGCGCCCTGGCTGCTGGACCGGCTCCCGACGCTGCTCGGTGCCGAGGACGACCCGGACGCCTTCCGCCCGCGCCACCGGCTGCTCGCCCTGACCCGGCACCGGCGTCCGGGGCTGCGCCTGCTGCGCACCGGCCTGGTCATGGAGTCGCTGATTCCGTCGATCCTCGAACAGAAGGTCACCACGGACGAGGCGTACCGGGCCTGGCGGTATCTCGTCCGGGCGCACGGCACCCCGGCGCCCGGCCCCGAGGGGGACGCCGCCTTCACCACCCTGGGTCTGCACGTCATGCCGGACGCCCGCACCTGGTCGCTGATCCCGTCCTGGGAGTGGCATCGCGCGGGCGTCGACGCGAAGCGCTCGGCCACGATCCTGCGCGCGGTGCGGGTGGCCCGCCGCATGGAGGAGGCGGCGGGCATGGACCTTCCCGAGGCCATGGCCCGCCTGCAACTCGTCCCCGGCATCGGCCCCTGGACCGCGGCCGAGACGCTCCAGCGGTCGAACGGCGCACCGGACGCGGTCACGGTCGGCGATCTCCACCTCCCCGGGATCGTCGGCCACGCCCTCGCGGACAACCGGCACGCCGACGACGAGGAGATGCTGGCCCTCCTCGCCCCCTACGAGGGCCAGCGCCACCGGGCCACCCGCCTCATCCTGCTCTCGGGCCGTGTCCCGCCCCGCCGCGCCCCACGCATGACCCGCGGCGACATCGCCCGTCTGTGAGCCGCGCCCGGCACGACGGGCACGTCCCCGACGGCCGTCCCGTGCCGGGCGTCCGACCCGTGCGGTGTGACATGCGGACGCGGCGGCGAGGAGCAATCACCCCCACCCCGCCCCATCGCACCGCACCTCATCTCACCTCACCGTGACGAATGCCTCCGCGTCCCGCGCGCCCCGCGCCGTGGGCGGGACCGCGGCCCGTCCCACCGCGACCGCGCCCAGCGGATCCCACGACTCCGGCAGGTCCAGCACCTCGCGCACCACGTCACGGCAGAACATCGTCGACGACACCCACGCCGAGCCGAGCCGTTCGCCCGCCAGCGCCACCAGGAAGTTCTGGATCCCGGCCCCGGCCGCCACCACGAACATCTCGCGTTCCGCGGCGTCCCGGCGCTCGTCCCCGTACGTGTGGGAGCCGTCCATCACCATGCACGGCACCACCAGGTACGGCGCCCGGCGCAGCACATCACCCCGGCGTACGCGCTTCGCGATCGACTCCTCGCTCTTCCCGTCCCGGCGCAGGTCCGTGATCCACGCCTCCCGCATCGCGTCGAGCAGCCGGGTCCGCGACTCCTCGGACTCCAGCAGGACGAATCGCCATGGCGTGGTGTGATGCGGGGCGGGCGCCGTCACCGCCGCGGCCACGGCCCGACGCACCGCACCCGGGTCCACCGGATCGTCGGTGAACTCGCGCACCGTGCGCCGCTGGGTCACCGCCTCCCGCACCGCCTCGGACGTGCCCAGCCGGAACATGTCGTCGGGCGCGCCCCGCACCATCGCCCGTGCACCGCCCGCGGAGTCCGACGGATCCACGACGTGGCCGAGCCCACGCACCACCGCGACCGGCAGGCCCGCAGCCTTGCCCTTGACCAGGTCACCGGCCGCGGCGAGTTCGTCGGCGGTGGCGACCACGGTCGCGCTCAGCGGATTGCCGTACGCGTCCGTCCCGCCGCGCAGATCGTCCAGCACCCGGACCCCGGCCGCCCCGATGGCGACATCGGTCAGCCCGCTGCGCCAGGGCCTGCCGAAGGTGTCCGTGATGACGATTCCGACCTCGACGCCCAGGAGGTCCCGCAGCCCGTCCCGGATCGCCCGCGCCGAGCCGTCCGGGTCCTCGGGCAGCAGCAGCACCGTTCCGGCCGGGGTGTTCGAGGCGTCGACACCGGCAGCGGCCATGACGAGTCCCTGCCGGTTCTCGACGATCCGCAGGGTGCCGCGCCGCGCCACCACCCGGACCGTCTCGGCGTCGATCGCGGCCTCCCGGTCGGTGGCCTCGACGATCCGGCCCTCCGACTTGGAGACGATCTTCGACGTCACCAGCAGGACGTCGCCGTCCGCCAGGCCCGGCTCGGTGGCGGCGATCAGCTTCGCCAGGTCGTCCCCGGCCCGAACCTCGGGCATGCCGGGCAGTGCCCGGACCCGATAGGAGGGGGCGGAGGAGGAACCGGCCGTCCCGTCGCTCATGCCCGTACCTCCTCGGCAAGCGCCAGGGCCTGCCGGGCCATCTCCGCCGTCGCGTCGGCGTCCGTCATCATCAGCGGGACGGAGCGGCAACGGATGCCCGCCGCCTCCACCTCGTCGACCGCCCCGGCGTCCACCGTGTCCACGAGCCATCCGTCCAGCAGCCCGGAGCCGTAGTGCCGGGCCACGGCCGAGGCCGTCGACTCGACGCCGACGGCGGCGAGCACCTTGTCCGCCATGCCGCGCACGGGCGCGTCGCCGACGATGGGGGACAGGCCGACGACCGGTACCCCGGCCTCGGCGATCGCTTCCCGGATGCCGGGCACGGCGAGGATCGTCCCCACCGACACGACGGGGTTGGACGGCGGGAAGAGGATGACGTCGGCCGCCGCGACGGCCTCCAGCACACCGGGTGCGGGTTTGGCCTGCTCGGCGCCGACCGGCACGATTGCCTGTGCCTCGACCGAGGCGCGCAGCTTCACCCAGTACTCCTGGAAGTGGATCGCCCGGCGCTCGCCGTCCAGGTCGACCGCGACATGCGTCTCGACGCGGTCGTCGGACATCGGCAGCAGCCGCACGCCCGGCTTCCACCGCGCGCAGAGCGCCTCGGTGACGGCGCTCAACGGGTAGCCCGCGGCCAGCATCTGGGTGCGGACGATGTGCGTCGCGAAGTCGCGGTCGCCGAGCCCGAACCATTCTGGCCCCACACCGTATGCGGCGAGTTCCTCCTTGACGTGGAAGCTCTCGTCCGTACGCCCCCAGCCCTGTTCCTCGTTGATGCCACCGCCGAGGGTGTACATCACGGTGTCGAGGTCGGGGCAGACCTTCAGCCCGAACAGATGGATGTCGTCACCGGTATTGCCGATCACCGTGATGTCCGCGTCGGGCGCGGCCCGTTTGAGGCCACGCAGGAAACGAGCACCACCGATACCGCCGGCCAGAACCACAATGCGCATGCCCAACAGTTTGTCAGGCGAAGCCCGGTCCGTTGACGGGGTGGTGGTGGGCGACGGGTGGGACTGTCGGGCGAAGCCGGGTCCGTTGACGGGGTGGTGGTGGGCGACGGGTGGGACTGTCAGGCGGGTACGCCGTTCGCGGTGGCCGGGGCGCACTGTGCGGTGTGCATCGGCATCTCGGTGAGGCCCGGGTAGTAGATGTGCAGGCTGACGGCGGGTTCGAGGGAGTCGTTGACCACGTCGTGCACGTAGCCGGGCGCGAACACGCGCTGGGCGCCGGGGGCCAGTGTCCGTGTGCCGCGTCCGGAGTGTTCGGTCAGTCGGCCGTCCAGGACGGTCAGCAGCCCGCAGGACGGGCCGTGGTCGTGGCGTCCGCTGCCCTGGCCGGGCACCCAGCTCAGCAACCAGACCTCGTAGCCGATGTGCGGGGTCCGCCCCGTGCGGGCGGAGTCGGGAGCCTGCGGGACGGCGCGCAGCCGGTGGTACCAGCGGGTGGTGGTGTCGTACCGGACGAGCGGCGCCCACTGCGCGCGGTCGGCGGCGATGCTGCGGGCGAGCCCGACGAACTCGGCAACGGTGGACGGGTGCTCGCGGGCCGGCTGGAGGAGGTGCGTGACCTCAAGGATGTCGCCGGCGATCTGAAGGTCGCTGTCGCTGTTCATGGAAGCGGTGGTTCCTCGGCATGGGGATGCATGTGCGGGTGGTCGAGGGGAGGTACCGGAGGGCCGCGCGGGCGTCGAGGAGATCCCTCGGCCGGGGGAGTTCTTCTGCGCATGCGCCTCGCGGGAGCGCTCTGTGGCGGAGCTCCGCGAGGGGAAGCCGGATCGGAACCGGCGCAAGCCCTACAGGATCAACAGCTGTGACAGCTGGAACAGCAACAGCGGGCCTGGACAGCGGTACGGAACCCACGGATGTGGGTGGTGTACGTCGCTGCAGTCGCTGGCATGCCATCAAGGAGACCGGTTCACCGCCACGACTGTCAACCCAATGTCTGATTTGTGACCTATGTTTCACCCCATCCGGCTACCCAGTCTGAAGAAAGGTTTATTCAGCCATGGTGGCGGAAATGTGGCGCACCAATCGTGTCCGTAAGCGCCATCGCGACCCCGTGACCTGCTTGTGATCTTGGTCGCTTCGATGGTCGGACCGAAACATGCGAGCGGCTCCGCTCGTCTCACCCGGTGGAAGGTCTGGTGCGATGAGGCCGAGGCCGTATGTCAGTTTTTTGGTGATTTGCACACTTTCCGCGTACTCTTGGTTCCGCAGAGTGAATACCGGGGTCGATAGCAGATCCTCGCTTGACTGACCTGGAGATACACACTTGTAATTTCACTCGTGTCGTTCGGCCGTAATCAGCAACGGCTGCATCACGGGGACGCAAGAGACAGACGAGGGGCGCACATGACCGAGCTGTTCCAGCAACTGCTGGTCGAGGACGCGGACGAGGAACTCGGCTGGCAGGAGCGCGCCTTGTGCGCCCAGACAGATCCCGAGTCCTTCTTTCCCGAGAAGGGCGGATCCACCCGCGAGGCCAAGAAGGTCTGTCTTGCCTGCGAGGTGCGGTCCGAGTGCCTTGAATACGCCCTTTCCAATGACGAGCGTTTCGGCATCTGGGGCGGACTTTCCGAACGCGAGCGGCGTCGCCTGAAGAAGGCCGCCGTCTGACCTTCGCCGCGACCGCCGCCCGCCCGGCCCTGCCGTACGACGGGCGGCGCGACGGCGGCCGCCCGCCGCGGTTCCGGCCGGGTGCCGGGACTCTCGGCCCGTCGCCGCCGCGACGACTGGCGCCCGACCCCGTCCGCCCGCGCCCGGGACTGTTCGGAGGGACCGGACCGGCCCCCCGCCCGACCGTCCCCGCCCGCGCGCCCGGGACGGCCGGGCATCCCGAACCGTGTCACCACCGACCACCGACCACCGAGCACTGACCGCGTCTGTCGGCCGCGGCCACTGACAAGGGGCACCGACCAGGACCACGGCCCGTCGCCCGCGCTCCCGTCCGCAGGCGGCGGGCCGTCGCCATGTCCAGGCCCCGGACGATGCCCCGAGCCCTCCCGCCGGGGCCGCTCGTTCGAGCGCTCGGCGCCGCCGTCGTATCCGTAGCGTTAGTGTGGGGCCCCGTCCGAGACGCGCCAACGCCCCCCACGGAGCGGGCGCGTACACCGATGCAGCCGCCGGGGGAACGCCCCCGGAACCGGCCGGAGGGCCCGTACCTCGATGTCCGTGCACAGCCAACCGACGGCGCCGTACGCGGCTGCCGCCGCCCCCGAGTTCCCCCGGCATGTCGTCACCGCCGTGCTCGTCTCCCACGACGGCGCACGCTGGCTGCCCGACGCGCTCGCCGGACTGCTCGGGCAGGAACGCCCCGTACAGAACGTCGTCGCCGCCGACACCGGAAGCGCCGACGACTCCGCGCGGCTGGTCACCGAGGCGCTCGGCGCCGAACGCGTCCTGCACCTCGCGCGACGCACGAGCTTCGGCACCGCCGTCGACGAGGCCGTCGGAACGGCAGGCGTCCTCACCTCGGAGGACCTGCCGTACCTGAAGCGCCCCAGCGGCTGGGACCCGGCCACCAGGACCTGGCACGACGACGCCTACGACCTCCCCGAACTCCCGCATGGCGAACCGGTCCAGTGGCTCTGGCTGCTGCACGACGACTGCGCCCCCGCGCCCGACGCGCTCGCCGAGCTCCTGCGCGTCGTCGACAACGACCCGCACGCCGCGATCGTCGGCCCCAAACTCCGCGGCTGGTACGACCGCAAGCAACTCCTCGAAGTCGGCGTCTCCATCGCCAACAGCGGCCGCCGCTGGACCGGGCTCGACCGGCGCGAACAGGACCAGGGCCAGCACGACCAGGTCCGCACCGTGCTCTCCGTCTCCACCGCCGGGATGCTGATCCGCCGTGACATCTGGGAGGAACTCGGCGGGTTCGACCGCAGACTCCCGCTGATGCGCGACGACGTCGACCTGTGCTGGCGCGCGCACGTCGCCGGACACCGGGTGCTGGTCGCGCCCGAGGCCGTGCTCCGGCACGCCGAGGCATCCGCCCGCGAGCGCCGCCCCATCGACTGCGTGGGACGCTCGGTCGCCTCCCCGCACCGCGTCGACAAGGCCGGTGCCGTCTACACGATGCTCGCCAACGCCCGCAGCAAGGTGCTGCCCTGGGTGCTGCTCCGGCTCGTCGTCGGTACGTTCCTGCGCACCCTCGCCTACCTCGTCGGCAAGGTGCCCGGCCAGGCGCTCGACGAGGTCGCCGGGCTTGTCGGCACCCTGCTGCGCCCCGGACGCATCCTCGCGGCCCGGCGGGACCGCGGAAAGGGGGCCGTCGACCAGGCCGAGCTGAGAGCCCTCTTCCCGCCGCCCGGCGCCACCGTCCGGGCCACCGTCGAACAGGTCGCCGGCAACTTCGGCAACAGGTCCGACGCCGACTCGGGCGGGTCCCGGCACGGAGCCGTGGAGTCCGGCCCCGGCGGCGACGACGCCGACTTCCTGGAGATCGAGCAGTTCGCGCGGCTGAAGCGGATCGCGCGCAAGCCCGGCCCGGTGCTCTTCGCCGTCCTGCTCCTCGTCTCGCTCGTCGCCTGCCGCGGACTGCTCGGCGGTGGCGCGCTCGTGGGCGGCGCCCTGCTGCCCGCTCCCGCCGACGTCTCCGATCTGTGGGGCAGGTTCGCGGACGGCTGGCACCCCCTCGGCACCGGCGGAACCCAGACCGCACCGCCCTACCTCGCCGTGATCTCGGCCCTGTCCGCGCTGTTCCTCGGCTCGACCGGCTTCGCGCTCACCCTGCTGCTCGTCTGCTCGGTACCGCTCGCCGGGCTCACCGCGTACTTCGCCTCCCGGTCGCTGATCCCCTCCCGGCTGCTGCGGGCCTGGGCGAGCGTCGCGTACGCGTTCCTGCCCGCCGCGACCGGTGCCCTCGCGACCGGCAGGCTCGGCACCGCCGTCCTCGCGGTCCTGCTCCCGCTGATCGCCCGCGCGGCCGTCGCCGCGCACGGCATGCGCGCCACCGGTGACGCCCGCGGCAGTTGGCGCGCCACCTGGGCGTACACCCTGCTCCTCACCGTCACGATGGCGTTCACCCCCATCGTGTGGCCGATGGCCGTCGTCCTCGGCATCGGAGTGCTCGTCCTGCGCCGCCGCGACATCACCGCGTACGGCCTGCGCTTCCTCGCCACGATCGGCACGCCGCTGCTGGTCCTCGCCCCGTGGTCGCTCTCGCTCCTCACCGAACCGTCCCGCCTCCTGGGGGAAGTGGGCCTGGACACCGGTGCGGGCACGGCCTCCGCGCTCGACCTCCTCGGCATCAGCCCCGGAGGGCCCAAGACGGCCGGCGGTGTGCTGCTGCTCGGCATCGTGCTCGCCGCGCTGGCCGCGCTGCTGCGCGGGGAGCGGCAGTTCGCGGTGCGCACCGCATGGGTCGCGGCGCTCGTGGCCCTGTTCTTCGCCGCCCTCGCGAACGGCTCCGGCTGGGCGGGCCCCGCCACCCTGGTCTACGGCATCGCGCTGATCGCCGCCGCGCTGGTCGGCGCGGACGGGGCCCGGGTGCGCGTCGCCGAGCTCAGCTTCGGCTGGCGTCAGCCCGTTGCCGCGCTGATCGCCCTCGCCGCGGGCATCGCCCCGGCGCTGGCCGCCGCCGGCTGGATGATCGGCGGTGCCGCGGGCCCGCTGGAGCGCCGCGATCCGGTGCAGGTGCCCGCGTTCGTCGCGGAGGAGAGCAGCACCCGCGACCAGCCGCGCACCCTGGTCCTCGGCGGCACCTCGACCGCCACCGTCCCGTACACCCTGGTGCGCGGCTCGGGCGCGCGGCTCGGCGACGCCGAACTGGCCGAGGCGGGCGGCGGCAACAGCCACCTCGACAAGGTCGTCGCCAACCTGGTCGCGGGCTCCGGCGCCGACCAGGGCAGCCAGCTCGGCGGGTTCGCGATCCGTTACGTCCTGGTGCGCGACGGCGCCCCGAAGGAGATGAGCCGGGTCCTCGACGCGACCCCGGGCCTCAGCCGGCTGAGCCAGCTGGACGGCAGCGCGCTGTGGCGGGTCGACCGCCAGGTCGCACGCATCATGATCGTCCCGGCGGAGGCAGGCGGCGAGCAGCTGCCCGTGGGTTCCCTCCCCGTCGAAGCGCACACGAAGATTCCGGCGGGCGGTGCCGGACGGGTGCTGCGGATCGCCGACGCCGCCGACCCGAACTGGCAGGCGACACTCGACGGACGCCCGCTGACCCGGAAGACCGTGGACGGTTGGGCCCAGGGCTTCGAACTGCCCGCCGAGGGCGGCACGCTGGACCTCACGTACGACACCCCGTTCACCCACACCGCCTGGGTCTGGGCCCAGTCGCTGCTGGCCCTGGTGCTGGTGGTCCTCGCCCTGCCGGGGCGTCGCCGGGAGATCGACGACGACCTGCCCGACGAGTCGGAGGCGGTCACCGCAGAGCCGGTCTCGGGCGAGGGCCGCCGGGCACGCAGGCTCCGCGCGGCCGCGCAGACCGAGGCGGAGGCCGAGCCGGTACCGGCCGGGAGCACGGACCCCGGGGACGAACCGGACGCGCCGGGGGAGTACATCCCCGCTCAGCAGCCCGGAGAGCCGCAGCCGCAGTCCGGCCCCCCGCACCCCTCGGAGTCCGGAACGCCCGGCAACCAGGAGACCTACGCCGCCCACGCGGACGGCCAGGAGACCTACGCCGCCCACCCGGACGGCCAGGAGACCTACGCCGCCCACCCGGACGGCCAGGACGTCTTCGCGGCGGGCGCCGACACCGGTCGGTACGCGGCGGTGCCGCAGCAGCAGTACGGCGAATGGGACGCGCAGCAGTACCAGGGCGCCGATTACCAGCAGTACCCGAACGCCCTGTACCAGGACCCCTCGTACGGCACGCCGCAGGACCCCTCCTACGGCGCCGCCCAGGACCCCTCGTACGACGCGTCCCAGGGCCGGCAGCACACCGCCGACCCGTACCAGCAGAACGCCTACGACCCCTACGGCTACGCACACCAGCAACAACAGCAACAACAGCAGCCGTACGACCCGCAGGCTCCGGGCTACGACCCGCAGTCGGCCCCGTACGCCCCCGGGGCCGGCTACGGCGGGCAGGGCCCGTACGCCCCGCAGAACCCCGACGAGAACCCCGCCCCGGGCCAGAACCCGTGGCCGACCGGTAACGCATCGCGAGGCGAGTCCGAGTGAAGTCCAGCAACCTGTCCCTCATCGCGGGCACCGTCGCCCTCGCCGCCGTCACCGGATTCGCCGCGCTCACCGCGCCCGGCGACACGGATACGGCGGAGCCGAAGGCCGCCCCGCGGCTCCCGGTGGAGCGGTCCAGCCTGCTCTGCCCGTCGTCCGGCCGCGCGGACCTCGCGAAGACGACGTACACGTCCTTCACCCCGGCGACCGGTGCCGGTGGCGGTGAGGCGGGTACGGCCGAACTGACGTCGTCGACGGCCGGTGGCACCGCGGACAAGGGCGGCAAGGGCAGCAAGGACGACAAGGGCGACAAGGGCAAGAAGAAGGAGGAGAAGACGGACCCCACGAAGCCCGTCGTCTCCCTCAAGGAGCCCGGCAAGCCCGCCACCGCCGACGTGTCCACCGCCGACGCCCCCGCCCTGGTCGGCACCGCCACCGGCCGTCTGGCCCCCGGCTGGACCGTCCAGCAGACCACCACGGTCGAGGCGGGCTCCCGCGGTCTGCTCGGCATCAGCTGTACCGCACCGGGCACGGACTTCTGGTTCCCGGCCGCGAGTACCGCGAAGTCCCGCGAGGACTATGTCCACCTCACCAACCCGGACGACGGCGCGGCCGTCGCCGACATCGAGCTGTACGGCCCGAAGGGCCTCCTCAAAACGGAGGCGGGCGAGGGCATCACGGTCCCGGCCCGATCGGGCGTACCCGTCCTGATCTCCACACTGACCAGCGAGGCGATCGAGGACGTGACCGTCCATGTCACCACCCGTTCCGGCCGGGTGGGCGCCGCGGTCAGGGCCGCCGACGAGAAGACCGGCATTGACTGGCTGCCCGCCTCCACCGCACCGAACGGCACCCTGGTGCTCCCCGGCATCCCGGCGGACGCCACATCGGTCCGGCTGGTCGCTTTTGCGCCCGGCAGCGACGACGCCGACCTGAAGATCCGACTGGTCGGCAAGACCGGTCCGTTCGCGCCGCTCGGGCACGAGGAGCTGCACGTCAAGTCACGGATGACCGCCTCCGTCGACCTGAAGGACATCACCCGGGGCGAACCCGGCTCGCTGATGCTGACCCCGACGAAGGGCGGCAAGGGCACTCCGGTGGTCGCCGCGCTGCGCGTGGTCCGGGGCAAGGGCGACGGCCAGGAGTCCGGCTACATTCCGGCCAGCGATCCGGTGGGCGCGCAGGCGACCGTGGCGGACAACCGGGCCAAGGGATCGACCCTCTCGCTCACCGCTCCGGGCGCCACCGCCACCGTCGAGGTCATCGCCTCCGCGGGCAGCGAGGGCGGCGAACAGACCGTCAAGACGTACACGGTCAAGGGCGGGACCACCCTCGCGTTCGAGCCCCCCGTGCCGTCCGGGCTCAAGGGCACCTACGCGCTGACGGTCCGTACGGAATCGGGAGGTCCGGTCCACGCCGCACGCATGCTGAGCCTCCCTCAGGACGGCGTCCAGATGTTCACCGTGCAGACCCTGGTCGACGACCGTGGAACGGTGGCGGTCCCCTCGGCCGTGCAGGACCTGTCGGTGCTGGGCGACTGAACGCGGCGCGCGACGACGCCCGACGGGGAGTATGGCCGATGTCCGAACGGGGCGAGTGACGGCGACTGAACGGGGCGTGTGACCGGTATCCGGACGGGGCCACCGGTGGCCCCGTCCGGGCCTGCGGGGAACCGCGCGCCTCGACGGCGCCTCGGCCGCCGACACCGGCCCGCACTCCGTGTGCCGTCGCGTCAGCCGCTCCCGTCCGCCCCGCTCCACCCGCTCCCGTCCACCTACTCCTGCCCGTACCGCGGGTCCACCGACTCCGGCGAGAGCCCGAGCAACTCCGCGACCTGCTCCACCACGACCTCGTGCACCAGCAGGGCCCGCTCGTCGCGGTTCTTGGCCCGGATCTCGACGGGCCGCCGGTAGATGACGATCTGCGCCGGCCGCTTCTTCTCGGCGGAGACCGCGTGCCCCAGCGGAACCGTCTCCTCCTGCGCCTCCGGCGTGGTGATCCCCGGCACGTCCAGCACCATGAAGTCGACATCGGCAAGTTGCGGCCAGCGCCGTTCCAGTCGTTCCACGGAGTCCTGCACCAGATCACGGAAACTCTCCGCCCTGCTGACCGAGAGCGGCACCTGCGGCGGGGCGACGGGCCCGCGCATGCCGCGGCCATGACGGTCGCGACGACGTGGGCGCGGCTCGGACGAGTGGGGCGGTACGGGACTGTCCATCACCGACGCAGGGTAACTCCCGGCGCGGAGGAAGGATCGCCGTTGCCTGACGGAGCGTCGGCCTGTCCAATCCTGAACAATCCGGCCAAGCAGCAGGCCGTTTCAAGCCCGGCTGCCGATCGGTGATCTCCCGCTGAATGACAGCTTTTGTGCTGAGAAGTGACCGGAATCGTTGCCGCCGTGACCTGCGTTTCTCTGTTTCTTTGCAGGTCAGAAGGTTGTCCGAAAGATGATTGTGCGGGAGGTCACAGGGCGACACGACGGGGTGACCTGGGGGAGAGTCGTCGCAGCCCGCTCAAGAGTGCGGTACCGTCCAACATCGTGAGCCCTGTACGTCGCTGTTCGCGCACCGCGTGCGGCCGCCCTGCCGTCGCGACACTGACGTACGTCTATGCCGATTCGACTGCGGTCCTCGGCCCGCTCGCCACCTACGCCGAGCCCCACTGCTACGACCTCTGCGCCGAGCACAGTGAGCGGCTGACCGCCCCGCGCGGCTGGGAGGTTGTTCGGCTCTCCGATCCCTCCGCCCCCACGCGCCCCAGCGGTGACGATCTCGAAGCGCTCGCCAATGCCGTACGGGAAGCGGCGCGTCCGCACGAGCGGGGTGGCGACGGCAGGAACGGCGGCCCGCAGACCGCGGATCCGATGGAAGTCGCCCGCCGGGGCCACCTGCGCGTGCTGCGTTCTCCTGACTCCTGACCCGGTCCTCCCGACCCGGTCTCGCCGAACCGGACTTGCTGAACGGGTCCTGCCGAGCCGGCCACCCCGAACCGGTCCCGTCGACGGCCGTGGGCCCGAGACCCCGCGATCGGCCCGAGCCGTCGCCGGGTAGTTTGGGCGGTCCGTAGAAATTTCAGGAGGACCGGCCCGTGGCTGCTGATCTGTCACAGATCGTGAAGGCGTACGACGTGCGCGGCGTGGTGCCCGACCAATGGGACGAGTCGCTGGCCGAGTACTTCGGTGCGGCGTTCGTCGAGGTGACGGGCGCGGACGCGATCGTGATCGGCCACGACATGCGCCCCTCGTCGCCCGGTCTCTCGGCTGCCTTCGCACGCGGTGCGACGGAGCGCGGCGCCGACGTCACCCTGATCGGCCTCTGCTCGACCGACCAGCTCTACTTCGCCTCCGGCAGCCTCGGCCTCCCCGGCGCGATGTTCACCGCTTCGCACAACCCGGCGCAGTACAACGGCATCAAGCTCTGCCGGGCGGGCGCCGCGCCCGTGGGCCAGGACACCGGTCTCGCCGAGATCCGCGCCCTGGTCGAGCGGTGGTCCGAGGACGGAGCACCGGAACCGGTCGTCGCCCCGGGCACCGTCGGCGAACGCGAGACGCTCCCCGACTACGCGGCGCATCTGCTGTCCCTCGTCGACCTCGGGTCGATCCGCCCGCTGAAGGTCGTCGTCGACGCGGGCAACGGCATGGGCGGCCACACCGTTCCCACCGTCTTCGCGGATCTCCCCGTCGACCTCGTGCCGATGTACTTCGAGCTCGACGGCACGTTCCCCCATCACGAGGCCAACCCCCTCGACCCGAAGAACCTCGTCGACCTCCAGGCCCGCGTCGTCGCCGAGGGTGCCGATCTGGGGCTCGCCTTCGATGGCGACGCGGACCGGTGTTTCGTCGTGGACGAACGCGGCATCGGCGTCTCCCCGTCCGCGATCACCGCCCTTGTCGCGGCCCGGGAACTCGCCCGCAACGGTGGCACGGGCACCGTCATCCACAACCTGATCACCTCACTCTCGGTCCCCGAAGTGGTCCGCGAACACGGCGGCACCCCGGTCCGCACCCGCGTGGGCCACTCCTTCATCAAGGCCGAGATGGCCGAGCACGGCGCGATCTTCGGCGGCGAGCACTCCGCGCACTACTACTTCCGCGACTTCTGGAACGCCGACACGGGCATGCTCGCCGCGCTGCACGTGCTGGCCGCACTCGGCGGACAATCGGGGCCGCTGTCGGAACTGGTCGCCCAGTACGACCGCTATGCCGGCTCCGGCGAGATCAACTCGACCGTCGCCGACCAGCCGGGCCGCACGGCCGCGGTGCGCGCGTCCTTCGCGCCGCGCGACGGCCTCACGACGGACGACCTGGACGGGATGACCATCACCGGTCCGGACTGGTGGTTCAACCTGCGGGCATCCAACACGGAACCGCTGCTGCGGCTGAACGTCGAGGCCCGCGACGAAGGGACGATGACCGCGGTACGGGACGAGGTGCTGGCGATCGTCCGGGCAGAGACCCGGTAGGGCGAGACCCGCCAGGGCGGGACCGACGGACGGCCACGGGGGCGGGGCCGACGGACGGCCCTACGGAGGGCGAGGGCGGACCGGACGGCTCCACGGGGGCTGCGGGGCCGTCAGCCCGGACCCCCTTCCCCTCGTCCCGCCCGTGCCCTGCCCTTCTCGTCCCGTCCCGGAGTCCGGCCCCGTCCCCGGCCTCATTCCGGAGCTCTGCCCCGTCCCGGGCCTCGTCCCTGTTCTGCTCGTCCCGCCCGTGCTCCCGTGCCGCTTCCGTCCCCGCCCCGAGACGTACCGAGACCCTCTGCCCTTCCCCGTGCCCTGCCCTGCCCTCCCCGTCCCGTCCTGCCCCGGCCCGGACCGCGGCCGCCGGACCCCGACGGTAGGCTGACGTCGCCCGGTCCACGTGCGGGCGAACCGTTTGTCCCCGCCTGATCGCGCACGTGTCCGCCCGCTCGGTACGCCTGCCCCGCCGGATCACTGTCCGTCCGAATGCCCGAAGGGACCCACCCCATGCCGCTCGAAGCCGGCCTCCTGGAGATCCTCGCCTGCCCGGCCTGCCACTCCCCGCTCGACGACCGGACGACGGCCGACAGCCCCGAGCTGGTCTGCACCGGCGAGGACTGCGGCCTGGCCTACCCGGTACGGGACGGCATCCCCGTCCTTCTCGTCGACGAGGCACGCCGCCCCGCGTAACGGCATCCGTGCCCGAAAGCGCACGGTGATCAGCATGTGATCGGAGGACCGTCCCCATGCTCGACGAGTCGTTGCTCGACGCCCCGGAGGCCCTGGCCCGGGCCGACCGCCGCGATCTGCTCCGCGGCGCGGCCGAGGCCGGTGCCCGGGTCCGTACCGCCGCCCGGCACGCGACGGAGGCCGGGATCGCCGGACTGAATCCGGAGGGCCGCCCCCGCGCCGTCCTCGTCGCGGGCCCGGGCACCGCAGCGGCGGGTGTCGCCGATTTGATCGGCGCTCTGGCGGGGGCCTCCGCGCCCGTCACCCGCATCCACCCCACCGGGGTGGCCGCCGCCGCGGGCGCCATGCGCTGGGCGCTCCCCGGCTGGGCCGGGTCCGTGGACCTGCTGCTGATCGTCACCGCCGACGGTTCGGAACCCGGCCTCTCCCTCCTTGCCGAGCAGGCGTACCGGCGCGGGTGCAGCGTCGTCGCCGTCGCCCCGGGGCACTCGCCGCTGGGCGAGACGATCGACGGCGCGCGCGGGCTCGTCGTACCGATGGCGACCGCCCCGTACGGCGAGTACGACGCGGAGACGGCAGCTGCCGGACCGGGCACGCTCTGGGCCCTTTTCACCCCGCTGCTCGCACTGCTCGACCGTCTCGGCCTGGTCACCGCTCCGGCCGAGGCGCTGCAGAGCGTCGCGGATCGCCTCGACCGCACGGCGGAACGCTGCGGTCCGGCCATCGCCACCTACAGCAACCCGGCGAAGACCCTGGCCGCCGAACTCGCCGACAGCCTTCCCCTCATCTGGTCGGAGGGGGAGTCAGCGGGCCCGGTCGGCCGGAGGTTCGCCGCAGTCCTCGCCGAACTGTCCGGACGCCCGGCCCACGCGGCGGATCTCCCCGAGGCACTGGTCGCCCACGGGGCGCTGCTGACGGGCGCGTTCGCCGCCGGAGCCGATCCGGACGACTTCTTCCGCGACCGGGTCGAGGAGCCGGAGGCCCTGCACGCCCGCGTCGTACTGCTGCGCGACCGCCCCACCGGCGGCCTCAGCGCCGCCCCGGCCGCCCGCGAACTGGCCCTGAGCCACGACACGGCCATCAGCGAACTCGAACCCGACGAGGGCACCGGCCTCGAAGCCCTCGCCGAACTCCTGGCGGTCACCGACTTCGCCGCCGTCTACCTGGCACTGGCGTCGTCCGCCCGCGCCTGACAGCACCCGCCGTCCGGGCACGCGCGGCGGCCCCTCCCCGCCCCCGACCTCCGACCAACACCCCCGCCCCTCCCGTCGGCCGAGCCCCCCGGCCAAGCGCCGATCGAGCACCCGACCGCCCCTCGGACCACGCCACCCGATCACGCACCTCACAAGGACGAACCATGGACCGGCTCTCCAACACCGTGCGCCCTTACGCCTGGGGCTCCACCACCGCCATACCGGAGCTGCTCGGCGTCGCCCCCACCGGCGAACCCCAGGCCGAGATGTGGATGGGAGCCCACCCGGGAGCCCCCTCCCGTCTCACCCGCCCCACCGGCACCGGGGAGCCCCGCCGGGAACGCCCCCTCACCGAGGTCATCGCCGCCGATCCCGAGCGCGAACTGGGCCGGGCCACCGTCGAGAAGTTCGGACCCCGCCTGCCCTTCCTCCTCAAACTCCTCGCCGCGGGCGCCCCGCTCTCCCTCCAGGTCCACCCCGATCTCACCCAGGCCGAACGGGGATTCGCGGACGAGGAGCGCCGGTCCGTCCCGATCGACGCCCCCCACCGCACCTACAAGGACACCAACCACAAGCCCGAACTGATCTGCGCGCTCACCCCCTTCGCCGGCCTGTGCGGCTTCCGCCGCCCCGCCGAAGCGGCCGGGACCATGGCCGCACTCGGCGTCGACTCCCTCGCGCCGTACGTCGACCTCCTCGGTGCCCACCCCGAGGAGGCGGCCCTGCGCGAGGTCCTCACCGCGATCCTCACCGCCGATCCGGCGGAGACGGCCGGGACGGTGAACGAGGCGGCGGCCGCCGCCGAACGCCTCGGCGGCGACCACGCCCCGTACGCCCGGATCGCCCACCACTTCCCGGGTGACCCCGGCGTCCTCGCGGCGATGCTGCTGAACTACGTCGAGCTCCAGCCGGGCGAAGCGCTCTTCCTCGGCGCCGGCGTCCCGCACGCCTACCTCGACGGCCTCGGCGTCGAGATCATGGCCAAC
Organism: Streptomyces sp. NPDC056061; assembly: GCF_042266885.1. Classification (NCBI taxonomy): domain Bacteria; kingdom Bacillati; phylum Actinomycetota; class Actinomycetes; order Kitasatosporales; family Streptomycetaceae; genus Streptomyces; species Streptomyces sp. NPDC056061. The sequence goes on from NZ_JBHJWQ010000037.1 coordinate 49,264, forward strand.
TCCGACAACGTGCTGCGCTGCGGACTCACGCCCAAGCACATCGACGTGCCCGAACTCCTGCGCATCGTCCGCTTCGAGCCGACCGACCCGGGCGTCCTGCGTCCCGAGGCGTCCCCGTCCGGCGAGGAGCTGTACGAGACGCCCGCGGACGAGTTCCGCCTCTCGCGCTTCGACCTGTCGCCCGGCGCCGACCCCGTCGACCTGACCCGGGGCACCCCGCAGATCCTGCTCTGCACCGCGGGCGCCCCGAAGGCGGGCACGCTCGGCCTCACTCCCGGCGCCTCGGTCTTCGTGCCCGCCGGCGAGAAGACCGAAGTGTCCGGTACAGGGACCCTGTTCCGTGCCACAGTGGTGGCCTGACGAACCTCCCGCACCAGCGACTGCAACAATGTCCGGCCGTACCGCGGCGCCAGGGCCGCAGCTCCGGAGAAGGGACACCAGGCACCCATGAGTGCGTCAGGCGGAACCAAGGCGATTGTGGCGGCACTCGGCGCCAACCTCGCGATCGCCGTGGCCAAATTCGTCGCGTTCCTGTTCAGCGGCTCGTCGTCGATGCTCGCCGAGAGCGTCCACTCGGTCGCCGACTCGGGAAACCAGGGTCTGCTGCTGCTCGGTGGCAAGAAGGCCCAGCGCGAGGCCACCCCCCAGCACCCCTTCGGCTACGGCCGTGAGCGCTACATCTACGCCTTCCTCGTCTCCATCGTGCTGTTCTCGGTCGGTGGCATGTTCGCGGTGTACGAGGGCTACGAGAAGATCAAGAACCCGCACGAGATCGAGTCCTGGTACTGGCCGGTGGGTGTGCTCGTCTTCGCGATCATTGCCGAGGGCTTCTCCTTCCGCACGGCCATAAAGGAGTCCAACGAGACCCGCGGCTCGCTGTCCTGGCGAGAATTCATTCGTCGGGCGAAGGCCCCCGAGCTCCCCGTCGTGCTCCTGGAGGACTTCGGGGCGCTGATCGGTCTCGTGCTCGCCCTCGCCGGTGTGGGCCTCTCCCTCGCGACCGGCGACGGCGTGTGGGACGGCATCGGCACCCTCTGCATCGGTGTCCTGCTGATCATCATCGCGATCGTCCTCGCCGCCGAGACGAAGTCCCTGCTGCTCGGCGAGGCCGCCGGCACCGACCAGGTCGAGAAGATCAAGGCGGCCGTCGTCGACGGCGACACGGTCACCGGCGTCATCCACATGCGCACGCTCCACCTCGGTCCGGAGGAGCTGCTCGTCGCCGCCAAGATCGCGGTGCAGCACGACGACACCGCCGTCGAGGTTGCCAATGCCATCAACGCCGCCGAGTCCCGCATCCGCGAGGCGGTCCCGATCGCCCGCGTCATCTACCTGGAACCGGACATCTACAGCGAGGCCGCCGCGGCGGCGGGCATCAACCCCGGCAAGGCCCCGGGCGGCGCCCCGGGCACCCCGGCGGATTCCGGACACTGACCCGCGGGCTGCCGCACCCACCGGCAGCCCCGGCCCCGGATCCGCCCGGCTGGCCCCCGACTGCCGGGCCACTGCTGTCGTGCCACTGCGGCACGCCCGTTTCCCCGCCCTCCCGGCCCTCCCGGCCCGTTCGCCCACCCGTTCACCGGCCCGTCCCATGGGCCCGTCCCACGGTCAGTCCCACGGCCCGTCTCCTGCCCGTCCCACGGCCTGTTCCCGGCCACCCGTGATCCCGGGTGGGCTGGGAGCGGCCGGGGCGATCGGTGTAGATTCGACGGCAGTGTCAGACGTCGCTGCTGATGGCGGTCGATCGGTCCGCGCACACGGACCGGCCGAGGGAGAGAGGGCCTCCGACGGACTGCGCTGTGAGCTCCGGGCATTCGTGTGCCCGCTGCCGCAGAGCCAGCCGCCCACCTCGACACCCATCACGAGGAGCAGCCCGTTATGACGACGGTCACCAACCGACAGGACTTCAAGGTCGCCGACCTCTCCCTCGCGGCGTTCGGCCGTAAGGAGATCACCCTCGCCGAGCACGAGATGCCCGGCCTGATGTCGATCCGCAAGGAGTACGCCGCCGCGCAGCCGCTCGCCGGCGCCCGCATCACCGGTTCGCTGCACATGACCGTGCAGACGGCCGTGCTGATCGAGACCCTGGTCGCCCTCGGCGCCGAGGTCCGCTGGGCCTCCTGCAACATCTTCTCCACGCAGGACCACGCCGCCGCGGCCATCGCCGTGGGCCCGAACGGCACCCCGGAGAACCCGCAGGGCGTCCCGGTCTTCGCCTGGAAGGGCGAAACGCTCGAAGAGTACTGGTGGTGCACGGAGCAGGCCCTGACCTGGCCGAACACCCCCACCGGCGGCCCCAACATGATCCTCGACGACGGCGGCGACGCGACCCTCCTCGTTCACAAGGGCGTCGAGTTCGAGAAGACCGGCGCCGTTCCGGACCCGTCGACCGCGGACAGCGAGGAGTACGGGCACATCCTCACCCTGCTGACCCGCACCCTCGGCGAGTCCCCGCAGAAGTGGACCCAGCTGGCGTCCGAGATCCGTGGTGTCACCGAGGAGACCACGACAGGCGTGCACCGGCTGTACGAGATGCACCGCGACGGCACCCTCCTCTTCCCGGCGATCAACGTCAACGACGCCGTCACCAAGTCCAAGTTCGACAACAAGTACGGCTGCCGCCACTCCCTGATCGACGGCATCAACCGTGCCACCGACACCCTCATCGGCGGCAAGACCGCGGTCGTCTGCGGCTACGGCGACGTGGGCAAGGGCTGCGCGGAGTCGCTGCGCGGCCAGGGCGCCCGCGTGATCATCACCGAGGTCGACCCGATCTGCGCCCTGCAGGCCGCGATGGACGGCTACCAGGTCACCACGCTCGACGAGGTCGTCGACAAGGCCGACATCTTCGTCACCACCACGGGCAACAAGGACATCATCATGGCCGGCGACATGGCCAGGATGAAGCACCAGGCCATCGTCGGGAACATCGGCCACTTCGACAACGAGATCGACATGGCCGGCCTGGCGAAGATCCCCGGCATCGTCAAGGACGAGGTCAAGCCGCAGGTCCACACCTGGACGTTCTCCGACGGCAAGGTCCTCATCGTGCTGTCCGAGGGCCGCCTGCTGAACCTGGGCAACGCCACCGGACACCCGTCGTTCGTGATGTCCAACTCGTTCGCGGACCAGACCCTGGCCCAGATCGAGCTGTTCACCAAGCCCGAGGAGTACCCCACCGACGTCTACGTGCTGCCCAAGCACCTGGACGAGAAGGTCGCCCGCCTCCACCTCGACGCCCTCGGCGTCAAGCTGACGACCCTCCGCCCCGAGCAGGCCGCCTACATCGGCGTCAAGGTCGAGGGCCCGTACAAGCCGGACCACTACCGCTACTGATCCCGTCGTCGGCGACCGCCCCGTCACCGGCCGGTGACCCGGCCGGTGACGACCGGCCGTCGACGGACGCAGACAGCTTCAGCGGCAGTCGCTTCAGCAGCAGTCACGAGAGCAGGCCCCCGCACCCCCGTGGCGGGGGCCTGCCCCGTAACGCGCCCGCGCGGCGCAGGCTCCGCTCAGCCCGAGGAACCTCGAAGGACTCCATGCCCCGCGGTCGTTATTCGCTCCATGATCTTCACGATCACACCCTCCTCGGCGAAGAACACTTCCAATGCGCGCCAGGCCCCTCCGGCTGGCGCTACGTCTCCCGGACCATCACCCCTTCCGGCGACGACCTCGGCTCCGTCGACCTCACGCTCGACGAGCTTGGCCGCCCCATCCGCCTCGAACTGCACACCGCGAGCTGGCAGGTCCGCGGTGCGGCCCTGGACGGCGTCACCTGGGTCCGCACCGACCCGGCCGGAAGTCATGCCACCGAAGGCAATGTGGGCGCCCACTCCTTCACCGGCACATCTCCGGCATTCCTCGTCGCGACAGCGCGACTACTGCGTCTCACCCCCGATTCCCCCGTGGCCCGCGTCCGGCTGCTCGCCTTCACCGACCCCGTCCTCGCCCCCCGTACCGTCGACCGGTCCTGGGCCCTGGTGAACAGTGAAGCGCACGCCACTGACAACGGCCCCCTGATCGTGGACGAGTACCAGGTCGACGACCTGGACACCGGTGAGCGGCACGTCGTGCACATCGCCGGCGACGTGGTCCTCTCAGCCCCCGGGGTCGAGCTCGAGGACCTGGACTCGCCGCCCTCACCGCTGGTCCCGTAACCCCTGACGGGCGCGCGACGACAGCCACTTCCCCAAGCTCTCGGCTGCGCTCGCGCAGGGGCGGCCCCATTCCTCGCCGCGCTGTCGAGGCGTCCGAGTACATCCGGCAGGGACGCCCCCCCGGCCTTGCGATGCACCGCATCCGACGCCGCGCGCTGATTCACCACGGATTGCGGACAGCCCTTACTAGGCGGGCGGTGCGAACCCCGTCGAAGCGGGCGCCGGACCGCCCTCTTCCGTTGTCGGCGCCGCGGGGGTATCCGCCGCCGCATGCCCCGGGGACGGCTCGGCCACGGTGTGTGCGGCGGACATGGACGGGCCGGTCCCACTCACCGGCCCGGCGTTCCCCATCCGCCCCGCCTGTCCCACGTGGCCCGCCCGACCGACATCGGCCGTGCCGGGCGCGGCCCCATCCCGTTCGGCGACGAGCACCCGTCGCGCATCCCGGACCTGCCGTTCGTTCACCACCGCCGCCAGATATGCCCCGGCGGGCACCCCCGGGGGAACCGGAACCCCGGTCCGGTTCGTCAGTTCGCCGGCCAGCCGCTCCGCCATCGCGCCGCCGACCTGCGCATCGAGCTGATGCATGCGCGTCAGGTACTGCCGTATCGCCAGCCACAGCCCGTCGGGCACCCCCGACAGATCCAGCGCGGCGAACCGCCCGACCAGCCACGGGGGCGGGGGTGGCACAGCCGTCGTCCGACCCGCCGACACCCGTTCCCGCACGACGAGCGTTCCGGCGAACACATCTCCCAGGCGACGCCCTCGTTCCGACACCAGGGAAGCGATGCAGGCGACCACACCGAACGTCAGCAGGATTTCGACAACACCCATGGCGCCGCGCATCAACGCGTGCCGGAAGCGGATCGGCCCGCCGTCGTCCCGGACCACCCGCAGCCCGCAGGCCAGCTTCCCCAGCGAACGCCCGTGACTGAGCGTTTCCACCGCGATCGGCCCACCGACCAGCACCAGCAGGAACGCCGCGAGGGATATTGCCGCCACCGCCGCCTCGTCCAGGGTCGACACCGCGACGACCAGCCCGATCGACACCAGGACGAACGCGGCGCCCAGTACGACGAGATCGATGGCCAGCGCCAGCATCCGGCTCGGCAGCTTCGCCGGCCGCAGACCCAGTACGACGGCGTCGCCGGTCACCAGTTCATTCATCGCGCCCCATCCCCTTGTCGGCCTTCCCTGCCCCTCGGGCCCTCAGTCTGCCAAGCTGACCCGCAGTGCGCCGCCGTAGGACGACCCCGTACACACTCCCGCCTGGAGCAGCAGCCGACCATGGACCTCGATGTCTTCGTGACCGCCCACCGCACGGAGTGGGACCGTCTGGACCACCTCCTGCGCCGCGGACGTCGGCTCACCGGTGAGGAGGCCGACGAACTCGTCGAGCTCTACCAACGCACGGCCACCCATCTCTCCCTCGTCCAGTCCAGCGCGCCGGACGCCATGCTCATCGCGCGACTCACCCAGCTCGTGGCTCGTGCCCGGTCCGTGGTGACGGGTACCCGCCGCTCCTCCTGGCGCGACGCCATCCGCTTCCTGACCGCCGGATTCCCCGCCGCGGTCTACCGGTCCCGGCGCTGGTGGATACCCACAGCCGTTCTCTCCGCGCTGCTGGCCGCGGTCATCGGCTGGTGGATCGGCACGCATCCGGAGGTGCAGTCGGCCATCGCGGCTCCGGACGACCTCCGCCGCCTGACCAGCCCCGGCGGTGAGTACGAGACCTACTACTCCAGTCACCCCGCGGCATCGTTCGCGGCGCAGGTATGGACGAACAATGCCAAGGCCGCGGCCATGTGCCTGGTCCTGGGCGCGTTCTTCGGCATACCGGTGATCTGGATCCTCTTCCTCAACGTGCTCAACCTCGGCGTCGGTATCGGCCTCATGTCCTCGGCCGGCCGGCTCGACACCTTCCTGGGGCTGATCCTCCCGCACGGCCTGCTCGAACTCACCGCGGTCTTCGTCGCGGCGGGTACCGGTCTCCGCCTGGGCTGGACCGTCATCGACCCCGGCCCGCACAGCCGCCGAACGGCCCTCGCCCGAGAAGGCCGAGCCGCGATCGGCATGGCCATCGGGCTCGCTCTGGTCCTGTTCGTCTCGGGCGTCATCGAAGGCTTCGTCACCCCGTCCGGTCTCCCGACATGGGGCCGGATCGCCATCGGCGTCGCCGCCGAGGCCGCCTTCCTCGTGTACGTCTATGTTCTCGGCGGCAGAGCGGTACGAGCGGGAGCCGGCGGAGACATCGAGGCATCGGAGCGCAGCGCCGAGCTGCCGGTCGCCGCCTGATGTGCGTACGCCCCTGCTGACCTGCTAGTCTGCTCATCTCCCCGAAAGACTGTTGACACAGTCGTGCAGGGGAGGTAGATTTTAACGGTTGCCACGGACTGGACAGGTCTGGGCCAGGCGGCTAATATCTACTCCGCCTCCTGGGGAAATGGAAGTTTCCGCAGGAATCCTTGATTCTCTTCATTCAGCACTTCAGTCGTTCAGAGCGACTGAATGTTTCTGATAAAGTCGAGTCCGCCGAGAGGCAAAGACCACTCCAACGGTCGACCGGAATTGAATTCCGAACCGGAAACGGGACGGAAAAAGAATCTGGTAGGGTTGGAATCGCCGGAAAGGGAAGCGCGAAAGCGTGGAACTGGAAAGCAATCCCGCTTCGGCCGGGGATCGGGCACTGAAAAGGGTCTGATAGAGTCGGAAACGCAAGACCGAAGGGAAGAAGCCCGGAGGAAAGCCCGGAGAGTGTTTCGGGTGA
>NZ_JBHJWQ010000038.1:0-56138 GCF_042266885.1 Streptomyces sp. NPDC056061
GATGGTACTGCAGGGGGGACCCTGTGGGAGAGTAGGTCGCCGCCGGACTCCTTTTGTGGGAAGCCCCGTGCCCTTGTGGCACGGGGCTTTTCCGCATTTCAGGAGTGTTTGTGTCACCCCCCTGCGCGTCTCCGAGGCGGCTGAGGGTAGGGTCGTCCAGGCATCATTCGTACGTTCTTCACAGGAGGCCCCCGGGTGGAGGTCCAGGAGACTCGGGTACAGACGGACCGGGTGTTCACCATCCCCAACATCCTCAGCATGGCTCGCCTTGTCGGGGTTCCGCTTTTCCTGTGGCTGATTCTCCGCCCTGTGTTCGGCGGTCCTCAGAGCGACGGCTGGGCCCTCCTGGTGTTGATGCTGAGCGGCATCAGCGACTATCTCGACGGCAAGCTGGCCCGACGGTGGAACCAGATCAGCAGCCTGGGCCGACTGCTCGATCCTGCTGCGGACCGGCTGTACATCCTGTCGACCCTCGTGGGCCTGACCTGGCGGGAGATCCTGCCGCTCTGGCTCACCGCGGCACTCCTGGCCCGTGAACTCATGCTCCTCGTGATGGTGGGGGTTCTCCGCCGACACGGGTATCCGCCGCCCCAGGTGAACTTCCTCGGGAAGGCCGCCACGTTCAACCTGATGTACGCGTTCCCCTTGTTGCTGCTCAGTGATGGAAGTGGTTGGCTTGCTTCGCTGGCCGCTGTTTTCGGATGGGCGTTCGCAGGTTGGGGTACAACGCTCTACTGGTGGGCAGGGATCCTCTACGTGGTTCAGGTCCGTCGGCTGGTCAAGGCGGACGCAGCAGCCGATTGAGCTCGTTGATGCGGTGCCGAGCAGCGTGGCCGGCCCGCCACTGAAGACCCGGACAGTGCCCCGACGGGCGAAGTCGGCAAGACCGTCGTCTCTTCAAGGAGGACGATTCCGACATGAAGGCCGTCGTGATGGCTGGTGGCGAAGGCACTCGTCTTCGCCCCATGACCTCAAGCATGCCCAAGCCGCTCCTCCCCGTCGTCAATCGACCGATCATGGAGCATGTGCTACGGCTGCTCAAGCGGCACGGGCTCAACGAAACCGTCGTAACGGTCCAATTTCTTGCCTCGCTGGTCAAGAACTACTTCGGGGATGGCGAAGAGCTCGGGATGGAGCTCAGTTACGCCAACGAGGAAAAGCCGCTCGGTACCGCCGGCAGTGTGAAGAACGCCGAGGAAGCGCTGAAGGACGACACCTTCCTCGTCATCTCCGGTGACGCGCTCACCGACTTCGATCTCACCGACCTCATCGCCTTTCACAAGGAAAAGGGCGGGCTGGTGACGGTGTGCCTCACACGGGTCCCGAATCCTTTGGAGTTCGGGATCACCATCGTCGACGAGGCGGGACAGGTCGAGCGCTTTCTGGAGAAGCCCACCTGGGGTCAGGTCTTCTCGGACACGGTCAACACGGGCATTTACGTGATGGAGCCCGAAGTGTTCGACTACGTCGAGGCCGACGTCTCCGTGGACTGGTCCGGTGATGTCTTCCCGCAGCTCATGAAGGAAGGCAAGCCCATCTACGGCTATGTCGCCGAGGGCTACTGGGAAGACGTCGGAACCCACGAAAGCTATGTGAAGGCCCAGGCCGATGTCCTCGAACGCAAGGTGGACGTCGAGGTCGACGGTTTCGAGATCTCGCCGGGTGTGTGGGTGGCCGAAGGCGCCGAAGTGCATCCCGACGCAGTGCTGCGGGGACCGCTCTACATCGGTGACTACGCGAAGATCGAAGCCGGTGTGGAAATTCGTGAGGACACCGTCATCGGTTCGAACGTGGTCGTCAAGAGCGGTGCGTTCCTGCACAAGGCCGTGGTGCACGACAACGTTTACATCGGGCAGCACAGCAATCTGCGCGGATGCGTGATCGGCAAGAACACCGATGTCATGCGGGCGGCCCGGATCGAGGACGGGGCGGTGATCGGGGACGAGTGCTTGATCGGTGAGGAATCGATCATTCAGGGCAACGTCCGCGTCTACCCGTTCAAGACCATCGAAGCGGGCGCCTTCGTCAATACGTCGGTGATCTGGGAATCGCGCGGACAGGCACACCTTTTCGGGACGCGAGGCGTGTCGGGCATCCTGAACGTGGAGATCACACCGGAACTGGCGGTGCGGCTGGCCGGGGCCTATGCCACCACCCTCAAGAAGGGATCCACGGTCACCACCGCACGTGACCACTCCCGTGGTGCCCGTGCGCTGAAGCGGGCGGTGATCTCGGCGCTCCAGGCCAGTGCCATCGACGTACGCGACCTGGAGAACGTACCCATGCCCGTCGCGCGGCAGCAGACAGCGCGCGGCAGTGCCGGCGGAATCATGATCCGTACCTCGCCGGGTGTGCCCGACTCCGTGGACATCATGTTCTTCGACGAGCGGGGCGCCGATCTCTCCCAGGCGCGGCAGCGCAAGCTGGACCGGGTCTACGCGCGCCAGGAGTACCGCCGTGCCTTTCCCGGTGAGATCGGGGATCTGCACTTCCCGTCCAGTGTCTTCGACTCGTACACCGGATCGTTGCTGCGGAACGTGGACACGACAGGGGTCGCCGACGCGGGCCTGAAGGTGGTCGTCGACGCGTCCAACGGGAGTGCAGGTCTCGTTCTGCCCAGCCTGCTGGGCAGGCTGGGCGTGGACGCCCTGACCATCAACCCGGGCCTCGACGAGTCCCGGCCCACCGAGTCCGCCGAGACCCGACGCTCCGGAATGGTGCGCCTGGGCGAGATCGTCGCCTCGGCCGGCGCCGCGTTCGGCGTGCGATTCGATCCGGTGGGTGAACGACTCTCCCTGGTCGACGAGAAGGGCAGGATCGTCGAGGACGACCGGGCGCTCCTGGTGATGCTCGACCTGGTGGCCGCCGAACGGCGCAGTGGGCGCGTGGCGCTCCCGGTGACCACGACACGTGTCGCCGAGCAGGTGGCGGCTTACCACGGCACGCAGGTCGAGTGGACGACCACCTCGCCGGACGACCTGACCCGCGTGGGCCGCGAGGACGGCACCATCTTCGGTGGAGACGGCGGTGGTGGCTTCATCGTTCCCGAATTCAGCAGTGTCTTCGACGGGTGTGCCGCTTTCGTGAGACTGCTCGGGCTCGTCGCCAGGACCCAGCTCACGCTCAGCCAGATCGATGCCCGCATTCCCCGTGCCCATGTCCTGCGTCGCGATCTGGCCACGCCGTGGGCGGTCAAGGGCATGGTCATGAGGCGGGTCGTCGAAGCCGCCGGGGAACGCAGCGTGGACACGACGGACGGGGTGCGGGTCGTCGAGGCGGACGGCCGGTGGGTGATGGTGCTGCCCGACCCGGCCGAGGCCGTCACCCATTTGTGGGCCGAGGGGCCGGACGACGCGTCCGCGCAGGACCTGCTGGACGAATGGGCGGGGATCGTGGACGGCGCAGGTCACTGACGGTTCCGCCGGTGTGCCCGGAGGCGCTGTGCGGCGTCGCCGGGCACACCGGTGGGGCCATTCGGCGGTAGGGGCGGCGACGTGCGACGATGTGCGGCATGTCGCAGCAGACCCCCGATCGGAGTACCCCCGCGCGCCCTGCGCGCCCCGACGCGTCCATGTCGCTGCTGACCAATGTGATGGACCACAGCCTCGACGACGGCTACGCCGAGGCAACGGCGCGCCGCGCCGCCGACGGCAGCGCGGGCATGCCGCGTCGGCTGAGGTCGAAACTCGGTCTCGCCGCGTGTCTGGTGCTCGCCGCCCTCGTCGTCACGCTGGGAGCGGCGCAGGCGCGTGTCTCCGCGCCGGTCCTCGCCAAGGAGCGCGAGGAACTGATCGACCGCATCAACGCCGAGACGAAGGCTGCCGACGACCTGGAGTCGCAGGTGGACGACCTCCGGGACGACGTGAGCAGTCGGCAGCGCAAGGCATTGGCGAAGCACGGAGGGGACCAGGGAGGACTGGTCGCGCTGCTCGCCGGGGCGACTCCCGTGCAGGGGCCCGGCGTAAAACTCGTGGTCGACGACGCGAAGAACACCGACCAGGGTGGCGGCGGGCCGCGTGAGAGCAGCGGATTCACGGACACCGGACGGGTCCGCGACAGGGATCTCCAGCGATTCGTGAACGGCCTCTGGCAGTCCGGCGCGGAGGCGATCGCGATCAACGGGCAGCGCCTGACGGCCCTCTCGGCGATCCGCGCGGCCGGTGACGCCATACTGGTCGACAACAGACCGCTCGTGCCGCCGTACACGGTGCTGGCGGTGGGGGACGGGAAGCCGCTCGATGCCGCTTTCCGGGACAGCGCGGACGGCCGGTACCTGCAGGCGCTGAAGGACACCTTCGACATCCGGACCAGCTTGTCCGTCCAGGAGAAGGTGAGCCTCCCCGTCGCCCCGAGCCTGATCGTACGAACAGCACAGCCTCACCGGGCCGCAGACACCGGCAGTGGTGCGGCAGACACAGAGAAGGGCACATCGTGATCGCCGTACTGGGCCTCGTCGTGGGAGTCGTGGTCGGACTGTTGGTCCGGCCCGAGGTGCCGGCGGTGGTCGAGCCCTACCTTCCGATCGCCGTCGTCGCTGCCCTCGACGCGGTCTTCGGCGGCCTGCGCGCCATGCTCGACGGAATCTTCGTCGACAAGGTCTTCGTCGTCTCCTTCCTGTCGAACGTCGTGGTGGCCGCGCTGATCGTGTTCCTGGGCGACAAGCTGGGCGTCGGAGCGCAGCTCTCCACCGGTGTGGTGGTCGTGCTCGGGATCCGGATCTTCTCCAACGCCGCGGCCATCCGCCGACACGTCTTCAGGGCCTGACACCGATGAGCAACGAAGAACTTCCGCACGAGGGCGAGGCGGCCGAAGAGCGGCCGGCCGGTTCCGCCGAGGAGATGACGGGGCGCCAGCGGCTGATCGCCGGACTGTGGCCGCCGCGCGTGACACGGGCCCAACTCGTCGTCGCACTGCTGCTGTTCGTCCTGGGACTCGGGCTGGCCATCCAGGTCCGTTCCACCAGCGACAACAGCGCGCTGCGCGGCGCCCGCCAGGAGGACCTCGTGCGCATCCTCGACGAGCTGGACGACCGCACGCAGCGGCTGGAGGACGAGAAGCAGCGCCTCGACGCCCAGCGCACGGAGCTGGAGAACAGCTCCGACCAGGCCGAGGAGGCTCGCAAGCAGACCGTGGAGAAGGAACGGCAACTCGGTGTTCTCGCGGGTACCGTGGCGGCGCACGGGCCGGGAATCACGCTCACCGTCGACGACCCGGGCGACGGGGTCAAGGCGGACATGCTGCTCGACGCGCTCCAGGAGCTGCGTGCGGCGGGTGCCGAGGCCATCGAGGTCAATGGCGTGAGAGTGGTGGCCAACACGTACTTCGCCGGTGAAGGAGGCAACGTCAAGGTCGACGGCCGTAAGATCACCGCACCGTATGTGTTCAAGGTGATCGGGAAGCCCCAGGACCTGGAACCTGCGCTGAACATCCCCGGCGGTGTGGTTCAGACACTGGAGAAGGAGCAGGCCACCGTGCATGTGGAACAGGTCGACGACATCGTCGTGGACGTCTTGCGACCCGCGGAGCGGCCTGACTACGCTCGGTCGTCGTCCCCGTGAGTCCGCGGCACGGAGGGGTCCGAGAACACGGGCAAGAGGTTGCGGGGGGTCGCCGCATCGTATTGGCGACGCGTGATGGAAACTGTCGAGTGGATACGGACGTTGTGAGGGTGTCCGGGTCGGCAGGTGTGTTCGTTCAGGGTTCGTCCTGCCCCACGGGCGGGTCTATTTCGGTCAAGGGGAATCGCCCGTGAAGTTGTTTGGAAAGTTGTTCGGCAAGAGCGCTCGCGATGAAGCTGCCCGCCATCGCGCACCGCGCCACGGCCAGGCGGAGGAGGAGGGCACGCAGCGCCCGCTCTTCCGCGACGAGATGTCCGGTTCGGGTGGGGGCGCTTCCGGCGCGTCGTCCGTTGACCCCGCCGGTGCCGGGCGCATAGGTTTCGGAGAACCGTCAACCTCAGGTACGGGTGGAGGGTTCGCCCCGAGGCAGGAGGGTTCGTCCATGCCGGTCTGCACGAGGTGCGGGCACCGCAATGCCGAGGACGGTCGTTTCTGCTCCCAATGCGGTGCGCCGCTGAAGGGCGGAATCCCCGAGCGTGCCTCGGAGACGACCTCGACCATCTCCATCTCCGGCCTGGAGGCGTACGACGCGGAGACCACCGGGCAGACGGCCCTGCCGTCCCTCTCGCCCGAGGCGCAGGCCGCGGTCGAGGCCCTTCCGCCCGGTTCGGCCCTCCTGGTGGTGCGACGCGGTCCGAACTCCGGGAGCCGCTTCCTGCTGGACGGCGAGCTGACCACGGCCGGTCGCCACCCGCAGAGCGACATCTTCCTCGACGACGTGACCGTGTCGCGTCGGCATGTGGAGTTCCGCCGCGGCCCCGACGGCAGCTTCACCGTCGCTGACGTGGGGAGCCTGAACGGGACCTACGTCAACCGGGAGAGCATCGATTCCGTCGGGCTGTCCAACGGCGACGAAGTGCAGATCGGCAAGTACCGGCTGGTCTTCTACGCGAGCCAGCGGGGCATCTGACCCGTCAGGGAAGGTCCATGCTGAGAACACCGACGGGCGGTGCCGGAAACGGCACCGCCACCGCCGACGACCGCCCCATGAGCATCGGTACGGTGCTCCTGCAGCTGCGGGACGAGTTCCCCGAGGTCACGATCTCCAAGATCCGCTTCCTGGAGGCCGAGGGGCTCGTCGAACCGCAGCGAACCCCCTCCGGCTACCGCAAGTTCCGTGCGGCCGATGTGGAGCGGCTCTCCCAGGTGCTCCGGATGCAGCGGGACCACTACCTTCCGCTGAAGGTCATCCGTGAGCATCTCGATGCGCTGGCCCGCGGCGAACAGTCCGCGCTGCCGTCCGGCGGTGGTCCGCGGGACCTTACCGACGGCGGCAGGGCCGGGGAGCCGGGGCGGCGCACCGCGGCACGGATCGGTCGTGCCGAGCTGCTCGCGGCGGCCGAGGTCAGTGAGAGCGATCTCGACGAGTGGGAGTCGTACGGCCTGCTCGCCCCGGCTGCCGGGGGCGGCTACGACGCCGAGGCGGTGACCGTGGCCAGGCTCGTGGCGGATCTCGGCAGGTTCGGCCTCGAACCGCGTCATCTGCGCGCCATGAGGGCGGCCGCGGACCGCGAGGCCGGACTCATCGAGCAGGTCGTCGCACCTCTGCGCCGGCATCGGAACCCGCAGACCAGAGCACATGCGGAGGCCACCGCGAAGGAGCTCGCCGAGCTGTCCGTGAGGCTTCATTCCGCCTTCGTGCAGACGGCGCTGGGAGTCCGGTTCCACTGATCGCGCCGGTGCCCGACTATCCAAACCTGCCGAGCAGGTCCTAGGGTTGCTGTGTGAACGAGCTCGACGTTGTGGGTGTCCGGGTGGAAATGCCCTCCAATCAACCGATCGTGCTCCTGCGTGAAGTGGGAGGCGACCGGTTCCTCCCGATCTGGATCGGTCCTGGTGAGGCGACCGCCATCGCCTTCGCCCAGCAAGGCATGGCTCCGGCCAGGCCGCTGACTCATGACCTCTTCAAGGACGTGCTCCAGGCCGTCGGCCAGGAGCTCACCGAGGTCCGCATCACGGATCTGCGGGAAGGGGTCTTCTATGCGGAGCTGGTCTTCGCCAGCGGGGTCGAGGTGAGTGCGCGCCCGTCCGACGCCATAGCCCTCGCGCTGAGGACCGGAACGCCGATCTACGGCAGTGACGGGGTGCTCGACGACGCGGGCATCGCCATTCCGGACGAGCAGGAGGACGAGGTGGAGAAGTTCCGCGAGTTCCTCGACCAGATCTCACCGGAGGACTTCGGAACCAACAGCCAGTAGCTGTGCCGAGGGGACGACGGCCCCGCATCCGGCAAGCCTTTCCCGCTCGCGCGGCACGGGAAACCACCCTTGGGGTGATTATCACTCGGCGTGCCGAGTGTGGCGATCGTTGACGCACTCCGGGTGACTGCCTACCTTCGAGATGGCAGGTCAAGGACGGAGGTCGGCGTGAGAAGCAGCGGCGACGGTACGGCAGTCGGTGGGCCGTACCCGCAGCAGGGGAGTACGGCCGACCGCACCATCGGGCAATCGGTTCAACCGGCTGTGGTGGCGGGGGACGGCATGGCATCGGCCGACGGCATCGGATATCGGGGACCGACGGCCTGCGCGGCCGCCGGGATCACCTACCGGCAACTCGACTACTGGGCGCGCACGGGGCTGGTGGAGCCTAGTGTGCGTCCGGCGTACGGATCGGGCACGCAGCGGCTCTACAGCTTCCGGGACGTCGTCCTGCTGAAGATCGTGAAGCGCTTTCTGGACACGGGCGTCGCCCTCCAGAACATCCGCACCACGGTCCAGCACCTGCGGGCCCGCGGGTTCCAGGACCTGGAACGGATGACGCTGATGAGCGACGGCGCGACGGTTTACGAGTGCTCGTCGCCCGACGAGGTCGTCAGCCTGCTCCAGGGGGGTCAGGGCGTCTTCGGCATCGCCGTGGGCGTGGTGTGGCACGACGTCGATGCCGCACTGTCCCAGCTGCACGGCGAGCGGGTGGACACCGGCGAGACGCTGATCGGGAACAACCCCGGCGACGAGCTCGCCCGGCGGCGGAACCGCGCCGGCTGATCGGCAGGGCGGGCGCGGCGATTGTCAGTGCCATGGGGCAGCATCGATTGATGTGAGAGCCGCGCCCACCATCCTCCACCTGGACATGGATGCCTTCTACGCCTCCGCGGAGCAGGCGGCGAAGCCGAGCCTGCGCGGCAAACCGGTCGTGGTGGGAGGACTGGGGCCACGCGGTGTGGTCGCCACCGCGTCCTACGAGGCCCGTCGCTTCGGAGTGCACTCGGCGATGCCCATGGCGCAGGCACGACGCTTGGCGCCCAACGCGGCCTATCTGGTGCCGCGCTTCCATCTGTACCGTGCGGTGAGCGACCAGGTCATGGAACTGCTGGGGCGGCTCTCCCCGCTGGTGGAGCCGCTCAGCCTGGACGAGGCGTTCGTCGACCTGGAGGCCGGCGGGACGGCCGACGACCGGGCCTCCGCGCTGGCGATCGGGGAGGAGCTGCGCGCGGTCATCGCGGCCGTGACCGGGCTCACGGGCTCGGTCGGACTCGCGGGTTCCAAGATGCTGGCCAAGATCGCGTCGGAGGAGGCGAAGCCGAACGGTCTCAGGCTCATCGAGCCCGGGACGGAACGGGAGCTGCTCGCGCCCATGCCCGTACGGACCATCCCCGGCGTCGGGCCCGCCACGGCCGACCATCTGCGCCGCGCCGGAATGACGACGGTCGACGATCTCGTACGCGCGGGTGAGGCGGAGCTCGTGCGCCTGATCGGCAAGGCGCACGGCAGCTCGCTGCACCGCATGGCGCTCGGCCACGACGACCGGCCCGTCGTGGCCGAGCGGGACGCGAAATCCGTCTCCGTCGAGGACACCTTCGACATGGACCTGCACGACCGGGTGCGGGTCAGGACGGAGGTGGAGCGGCTGGCCGACCGATGTGTGCGGCGGCTGCGCGAGGCGGGGAGGTCCGGGCGGACGGTGGTGCTGAAGGTGCGTCGGTACGACTTCTCCACGCTCACGAGGTCGGAGACGCTCCGTGGGCCCACGGACGACCCCGGGGTGGTCCGGGAGGCCGCCGCACGGCTCCTGGAGGCCGTGGACACCACGGGGGGCGTCCGGCTCCTGGGCGTGGGTGTCACGGGCCTGGCCGACTACACGCAGGAGGATCTGTTCGCGCAGGCCGCCGACGCGAGGGCCGGGGCCGAGGGCGCGGCCGAGGTGGCCGACGAGGAGACGGACGGGACGGCGACCGCGGAAGCGGACCGGGCCGAGCGCGAGACCGCCGAGCGGCTCGCCGCCCGGCAGTGGCCGGCCGGACACGACGTGCACCACGACGTCTTCGGTCACGGCTGGGTCCAGGGCAGCGGCGTCGGCCGGGTCACCGTGCGGTTCGAGGAACCCGGGTCGGTGCCGGGTCGGGTGCGCACGTTCCGGATGGACGACCCGGAGCTGCGGCCGTCCGAGCCGCTGCCCCTGGTGCGGAACCCCGTGGACTATTCCTCCTGGCCGGCCAGCCTGCCGAAGTCCCTGTCCGGTGCGGTCTCCTCGGGAAGGGAATCCAGACCGTAGTGCCGGTACAGCTGGAGCTCCTGTTCCGGCGAGAGATGACGGCCGACACCGAAGTCCGGCGCGTCCTTGATCAGAGCACGGTCGAACGGGACGCGGAGGGTGTCCTCGACGAGCTCGCTGGGTTCCAGCGGGACGAAAGCGTCCCGGCTGAAGAGACCGGTGCGCACGGCAGCCCACTCGGGCACCCCGGTCGCATCGTCGAGGTACACCTCGTCCACGGTTCCGATCTTGGTGCCCTTGCGGTCGAACGCCTTGCGGCCGATCAGGCTGCGCGGATCGATGTCGGTCTGCACGGTCCCTCCCACTGGTCGCGGCTACTCCACAAGCACTACAGAAATGCACAACCGGGGGATCGGCCACTCGAGAATTCCGCCACGACCCCCGCTGGTAGGCTGGTTACGGCCGCTGACCCCGTGCGGGAGAGCCTTTGGAACCGATCCGAAGGCGCCGAAGGAGCAAATCCTCCCCGGAATCTCTCAGGCCCCTGTACCGCACGGACGAGGTCACTCTGGAAAGCAGGGCGGGTTCCGTGCGGCCGAGCGCCGATGCGGTTCCCATCCTCACCGACGGTGAAAGCCGGTGCTCCGCAGCGTGCGCCGGTGAAGCTCTCAGGTCGAGATGACAGAGGGGGAGGCCGTTCGGGCACCCGCGCCGGGGTGCCCCTCGCAGGTCGTGACAGACCAGGAGGCCTCCACCATGACCCCCCGTCGCACTCCGCTCTCCCAGCTGGAGCAGGGCATTCCGTTCGAGCAGCGCCACATCGGTCCGGACGCCGAGGCGCAGTCGAAGATGCTCGCCCAGGTCGGATACGGATCGCTGGACGAGCTGACCGCGGCCGCGGTGCCCGACGTCATCAAGAGCGCCGAGGCCCTCGGGCTGCCGGGCGCCCGCACCGAGGCCGAGGTCCTCGCCGAGCTGCGCGCCCTGGCAGACCGCAACGAGGTGCTGGCCCCGATGATCGGGCTCGGCTACTACGGCACCTTCACCCCGCCGGTGATCCTCCGCAACGTCATGGAGAACCCGGCCTGGTACACGGCCTACACGCCGTACCAGCCGGAGATCTCGCAGGGCCGCCTGGAGGCGCTGCTCAACTTCCAGACGATGGTCGCCGAGCTGACCGGGCTGCCGACCTCCGGCGCCTCCCTGCTCGACGAGGGCACCGCCGCCGCCGAGGCGATGGCGCTGTCGCGGCGGGTCGGCAAGGTGAAGAACGGCGTCTTCCTCGTCGACTCCGACACCCTGCCGCAGACGATCGCCGTCATCGGGACCCGTGCCGAGCCGACCGGCGTGGAGGTCGTCGTCGCCGATCTCACGGACGGCATCCCCGCCGAGATCGCCGAGCGCGGCGTCTTCGGCGTCCTGGTGCAGTACCCGGGCGCCTCCGGGACGGTGCGCGACATCCGCCCCGTCATCAAGCAGGCCCACGAGATGGGCGCCGTCGTCACCGTCGCCGCCGACCTGCTGGCCCTCACCCTGCTCACCTCGCCCGGAGACCTGGGCGCCGACATCGCGGTCGGCACCACACAGCGCTTCGGCGTCCCGATGGGCTTCGGCGGACCGCACGCCGGCTTCATGGCCGTGCGCGAGAAGTTCGCCCGCAGCCTGCCCGGCCGCCTCGTCGGCGTCTCCGTCGACGCGGACGGCAACAAGGCGTACCGGCTCGCCCTGCAGACCCGCGAGCAGCACATCCGCCGTGAGAAGGCCACCAGCAACATCTGCACCGCGCAGGTGCTGCTCGCCGTCATGGCCGGGATGTACGCCGTCTACCACGGCCCGGACGGGTTGCGGACGATCGCCCGCCGCACCCACCGCTACGCGGCGGTCCTCGCCGAGGGCCTGCGCGCCTCCGGCGCCGACGTCGTGACCGGCAGCTACTTCGACACCCTCACCGTGCGGGTGCCGGGGAAGGCCGCCGCCGTCGTGGCCGACGCCCGCGAGCGCGGTGTCAACCTGCGGCTCGTCGACGCCGACCAGGTCTCCCTCGCCTGCGACGAGACCACCACGCGTACGCAGATCGCCGCAGTCTGGGCCGCCTTCGGTGCCGACGGCGACATCGACGCGCTGGACGCCGCGACCGCCGATGCGCTGCCGGGGAACCTGCTGCGCACCGACGAGATCCTCACCCACCCGGTCTTCCACCAGCACCGCTCCGAGACGGCCATGCTCCGCTACCTGCGCAGGCTCGCCGACCGGGACTACGCACTGGACCGCGGCATGATCCCGCTCGGCTCCTGCACCATGAAGCTGAACGCCACCACCGAGATGGAGTCGATCACCTGGCCCGAGTTCGGCGCGCTGCACCCCTTCGCCCCGGCCGAGCAGGCACAGGGCTTCCTCACCCTCATCCGTGAGCTGGAGGAGCGCCTCGCCGAGGTCACCGGGTACGACGCGGTGTCCATCCAGCCGAACGCAGGCTCGCAGGGCGAGTTCGCCGGCCTCCTGGCCGTCCGCGCCTACCACCGGGCCAACGGGGACGAGCAGCGGACCATCTGCCTCATCCCGTCCTCCGCGCACGGCACCAACGCGGCGAGCGCCGTGATGGCGGGCATGAAGGTCGTCGTGGTGAAGACCGCCGAGGACGGCACGGTCGACGTCGAGGACCTGCGCGCCAAGATCGAGAAGCACCGCGACGAGCTCGCCGTGCTCATGATCACGTACCCGTCGACGCACGGCGTCTTCGAGGAGCACGTCGCGGACATCTGCGCCGAGGTGCACGACGCGGGCGGTCAGGTGTACGTCGACGGCGCCAACCTCAACGCGCTGGTCGGCCTCGCGAGGCCGGGCAGGTTCGGCGGCGACGTCTCGCACCTGAACCTGCACAAGACCTTCTGCATCCCGCACGGCGGCGGCGGTCCCGGCGTCGGCCCGGTCGGCGTGCGCGCGCACCTGGCTCCGTACCTGCCCAACCACCCGCTGCAGCCCTCGGCGGGCCCCGACACCGGAGTCGGACCGATCTCGGCAGCTCCGTGGGGTTCGGCCGGCATCCTGCCCATCTCCTGGTCGTACGTGCGCCTGATGGGCGGCGAGGGCCTGAAGCGGGCGACGCAGGTCGCCGTGCTGGCCGCCAACTACATCGCCAAGCGGCTCGAACCGCACTTCCCGATCCTCTACACCGGCCCCGCGGGGCTGGTCGCGCACGAGTGCATCGTGGACCTGCGGCCGCTCTCCAAGGCCATCGGCGTCAGCGTCGACGACGTCGCCAAGCGGCTCATCGACTACGGCTTCCACGCGCCGACCATGTCGTTCCCGGTTGCCGGGACGCTGATGATCGAGCCGACCGAGAGCGAGGACCTCGCGGAACTCGACCGCTTCTGCGACACGATGATCGCCATCCGCGGGGAGATCGAGAAGGTGGCGTCCGGCGAGTGGAGTGCGGACGACAACCCGCTGCGCAACGCTCCGCACACGGCGGCGACGCTGGGCGGGGAGTGGGAGCACGGCTACAGCCGTGAGACGGCGGTCTTCCCGGCCGGCGTCACGGCCGCCGACAAGTACTGGCCGCCGGTGCGCCGGATCGACGGCGCCTTCGGCGACCGCAATCTCGTCTGCTCCTGCCCGCCGTTGGACGAGTACGACAACTGACGTGTGAACGGCAGGGTGTGACAGGTCATGCGTCGGGGCCGGTGCGGAGGGTTCTCCGGGCCGGCCCCCGTTCGTACCGGCCGCGATCAGGCGGCGTTCATCACCGGGTCGCCCGCAGGAGACCGGTGCGGGGCGATGATCTGCCCGTCCGGGAGCAGCTCACCGGTGTCCTCGAAGAGCAGGACGCCGTTGCACAGCAGACTCCATCCCTGTTCCGGGTGGTGCGCCATCAGGCGGGCGGCTTCCCGGTCGGCTGAGTCGGCGGTCGGGCAAGGTGGCTGGTGCTGGCACATGGATGGGTTCTTCCGCTGCGTCGAAGTGAATGTCCTGCGGCTTGATGAGGCGTTCATGGCCGCTCCCCCGTGTCGGTAGGTCTGGTCCCAGTGTTGCCCTACGGCCGCCGTTCCGCAGGTATTTCGCAGCAGCACTTCTCCTTACTCCGATGACGCGTCACCCGGCCGGATGGTTCACCGCAACTGCACCGCCCCTTCGGGTGGTTCGGGGTGGCCGGACCGGGCTAGTCCGGACGGGCGGGACGTGCGCCTCCCCACATGTCCGTGCCCCGCCACGTCTCTCTCGCGGGGCGGGGCACGGACATGTGCGGTGCGCGGACGCGAACGGCGTCAGGCCGGTGAGCCGAGCAGCGGGCCGGGACCCGGGGCGATGCGGAGGGTCATCAGACGGAGCAGATCGGCGACCCGGTGGGCGCGGTGTGCCGCGATGCCCGGCGGCGCGGGTGCCAGCGGCACCAGCAGATCGGCGGCGGCGAGCGAACCGCCGCAGGCGTCGGCCTCGGTGTCGGCGTGCAGCCACAGCGCCAGCATGTAGAGCGCCGGAATGGACAGCAGGCGCGGCTGGTAGGAGGGTGTCACCGCCTCGGCCTGGCGCAGGGCGAGTTCGGTCGAGGCAATGTACGGCCCCTCGAAGAAGTGCGAGAAGGCCCAGCCGTCCGGGGTGAGCATGGTGTCCGCCGCCGCGACGGACCGCTCCGAGTCGCGGATCAGGAACCGCCAGGCGGCGAGCCGGGTGGCGGGTGCGAGGCCGTCCGGTCCGATCCGGTCCAGCGCGTGGACCGGGAGCGGCAGTTCGGGGCTCAGCGATCCCTGGGCGGACCGGAGGGCGGGAGTACGGGCCTCGCGGACTGCGGTGGGTGAACCGAGTGCCGCGAGAACGCTGCGCAGAGCGGGCGCGGGAGCCGGGGGTACGTGCAGCGGCATGGTGGGTCGCCTCTCACTTGGGAGACACGGTGATGCGTGGGCGGGTGCAGACGGCGCTGTCGGCATACGGGGCCAGAGGGGGCCGGGACCGGGCCGGTGCGTCAACTCTCTGCCTCGTCAGCGAAGTTTATACGACACGTGTTCACGCAGTGTTTCCACTAGCCGTCGCTGCTATTGCCGACAAGGCGGTATCAAGACTTTATTATGCGGTGTTTCTGTTGATTCGTCGTCAACGGCGCAGCTCTTGCCGGGGACTTTACTCCGGGCGGGGACGGCTGAAACGCGGCGCCGTATTCCCACGCTCCGACAGCGGAAACTGCACACTGCCCCATGCCGAGGGAATGTGCCCCGATCGGCCGCCTCAAGGTTACCGGGTGCGCGGTGTTCGAAGGGGCGTTATGGATCACCGCCCTGGGCATCATCGACCGTGACGCGAGCGGCCTGGCCGCGGGCTGCCCACTTGAGGAAGGGATTCTTCCATGGGGGATAAGGTCGTGGCGGGCGCCTTTGACCTGTCCGATCGGCAGAGGTACCGGAGGAAACTCCACCAGTGCCTGGAGGGGCTGGAGAGGCTCCTGGCGGAACGGAGGTTCGACCGTCCCCGCAACCTCATGGGCATGGAGATCGAGCTGAACCTGGCCGGCTCCGACGGTATGCCGAAGATGATGAATGGGGAGGTGCTCCAGCGGATCGCGAGCGGAGATTTCCAGACCGAACTCGGGATGTTCAATTTGGAAGTGAACATAGTCCCGCATCATTTGGACGGCCGGGTTTTCGATCAGCTGGCCGAGGAGCTCAGAACCGGTCTCGGATATGCCCATCGGAAGGCGGGAGAGGTCGACGCCGGTATCGTGATGATCGGAATTCTGCCCACCCTGGGGCATGCGGATCTCGTGGCGGCGAACCTCTCGGAAGCGGACCGCTACACACTGCTCAACGACCAGATGGTGGCCGCACGGGGCGAGGACTTCGCCCTCGACATCCACGGCGTCGAGCATGTGGTCTCCACGTCCTCCTCCATCACCCCGGAGGCGGCCTGTACCTCGGTTCAATTGCACCTCCAGGTGACGCCGGAACGTTTCGCCGACGTGTGGAACGCCGCCCAGGCCGTCGCCGGGGTGCAGATCGCGCTGGGTGCCAACTCTCCTTTCCTGTTCGGCAGGGAGCTGTGGCGCGAATCGCGACCGCCGCTGTTCCAGCAGGCCACGGACACCAGGCCACCCGAACTCCGCAACCAGGGGGTGCGCCCCCGGACCTGGTTCGGTGAACGGTGGGTGGGATCCGCGTTCGAACTCTTCCAGGAGAACCTGCGTTACTACCCGCCGCTGCTGCCGATCTGCGACGACGAGGACCCACTGGCCGTGCTCGACGCGGGCGGTGTGCCGCGGCTGCAGGAGCTGGTGCTGCACAACGGCACGATCTACCGGTGGAACCGGCCGGTGTACGGTCTCGTCGACGGCATTCCTCATCTGCGGGTGGAGAACCGGGTGCTGCCCGCCGGTCCCACGGTCGCCGATGTCGTCGCCAACGCGGCGTTCTACTACGGGCTCGTACGCGCCCTCGCCGAGGAACCGCGTCCGGTGTGGACCAGACTTCCGTTCGCGGCGGCCCGGGAGAACTTCGACACCGCCTGCCGTCACGGCATCGAGGCGGAGCTCGTCTGGCCCCGCCCCGGGAGGTCGGGGGGGCTGGCCCCGGTGCCGGCTGTCGATCTGGTCCGGGACGAGCTGCTGCCGTTGGCGGCGGCGGGGCTCGACGCCTGGAACATCGCCCCCGCGGACCGCGACCGCTACCTCGGGGTCATCGAGGGACGCTGCGAACGGCGGATGAACGGGGCGTCCTGGCAGACCGGCACGTACCACCGTGCGCGGGAGGCAGGGCTGGGGCGGCATGCGGCGCTGGCGGCGACCACGCGCAGGTACACCGAGCTGATGCACGGCGGCGAACCGGTGCACGACTGGCCCACCGGACTTCCCCCGGTGTGAGCCGCCCTCGTGCGGATGCGGCGGGCGTGAGGGTTCGACCTGGGCGGCCGCACCGCCTACCGCGTCCTCGTGCGGACGGGTGGGCCATGAACGTCCGACTGCGGACGCCGGTGCGCGGTCGGACGTCTGCCGCGACCGCGGTTCCGGCCGCTCCGGCGCGGGCGGTCGCGGTGGTGACGGCGACGGTGCGCCGACGGCGGACGGGGCGGGCCTCCCCGCGTTCACCGGTCGCGAGATCGTCGGGCAAGCTGTGACGTCCCATGTCGGTGGTGCCTCTCCTTGGGGACGTACAAGGAAAACGAGGAACCACGCCATCGCCGATGATGGCCTTCCCCGCGACCGGTCGCGCATGATCTCCGTACTTGCATTCGAGAACCTGGCGGGGCGGTGGGGGAACGGGGCGTGAATGCGCAACTCAAGGCAGGTGTACAGGTGGAGACGAGGTACGTGGCCGATTCATTTCCTCGGGAGATGCCCTCACAGCGGGTACTGCGGTCGGAAACGGTGTTGGTGCTGGCGCTCTCGCTGGGTGCCAGTGGTGTGTCTGCCCTGATCAGCTTTGTCGGTTCGCTGACGAAACCGGGAGGTCTGAAGGAGCAGGCGGCGACACTCAACAGTTCGTACGCGCCGGGACGCCCATGGCTGGATCTCGCCTGGCAGCTCTTCGGGATCACCACGGCCCTGGTGCCCGTCGCGCTCGTCGCCCATCTGCTGATGAGAGAGGGCGCCGGGCTGCGCGCCATCGGTTTCGACCGGACCGGGCCGTGGCGGGATCTCGGGCGCGGCACGGTGGTCGCGGCGGGTATCGGAAGTGCCGGGCTCGCCTTCTATCTGGTGGCGCGCGCCGCCGGATTCAATCTCACGGTGGTTCCGGAGTCTCTGCCCGACGTGTGGTGGAAGTTCCCGGTCCTGATCCTGTCCGCACTCCAGAACTCCGTACTGGAGGAGGTGATCGTCGTCGGGTATCTGCTGCGCAGGCTCGGGCAGTTGGGGTGGTCGCCGACGGCGTCCCTGGTGGCCAGTTCGGTGCTGCGAGGTTCGTACCACCTGTATCAGGGCATCGGCGGCTTCGTCGGCAACCTGGTGATGGGCGTGGTCTTCGTGCTGCTGTACCGGCGCTGGGGCCGCGTCGGTCCGCTGGTGGCGGCGCACATCCTGCTCGACGTCGGGGCGTTCGTCGGGTACGCGCTGTTGGTGGGGAAGGTGGGATGGCTGCCCACACCGCCGTGAACGGTTCGTCGGCTCCTGCGCGGGCCGCGGCGCGCCGGCGGGGAACGCGGACGGGCGGCGTACGCCGACGCGGTGTCGGAGTACGCCGCCCTCGGGCGGGGCGGGGCGTGGGAGGTGGCCCGTGCGATGGTCCCGACTACGTCGGATCGCGGTCGAACACCGCCTTCGACCAGAAGTAGCCGAGCAGGATCAGGCCCAGGGACCAGACGACCGCGAGCCACCCGTTGTTGCCGATCTCGCTGCCGAGCAGCAGCCCGCGCAGGGTCTCGATGGCCGGTGTGAACGGCTGGTACTCGGCGATCGGCCGGAACCAGCCGGGCATCGCGTCGACCGGGACGAAGGCGCTGGAGATCAGCGGCAGGACGACCAGCGGCAGCGCGTTGTTGCCGGCGGCCTCGGCGTTCGGACTGACCATGCCCATTCCGACGGCGATCCAGGTGAGCGCCGTGGCGACCAGGGCGAGCAGCCCGAACGCCGCCAGCCACTCCAGGGCCGTGGCGTCCACGGACCGGAAGCCCATGGCCACCGCGACGGCACCGACGAGGACCACGCTCATGACCGATTGGAGCACGCTGCCGACGACGTGCCCGATGAGCACGGACCCGCGGTGGATTGCCATGGTCCGGAAGCGGGCGATGATGCCCTCGGTCATGTCGTTGGAGACGGACACCGCGGTCCCGACCACGGTGCTGCCGATGGTCATCAGCATGATGCCCGGCACGAGGTAGGCGATGTACGCGGAGCGGTCCGCGCCGCCGCCGATGCCCGCGCTCATCACGTCGCCGAAGACGTAGACGAAGAGGAGCAGCAGGACGACCGGCGTGAGCAGGAGGTTCAGGGTGAGGGACGGGTAGCGCCGTGCGTGCAGGAGGTTGCGGCGCAGCATCGTGGACGAGTCGCGCACGGCGAGGGGGAAGGAACTCATCGGACAGCCTCCTCGGAGGGCCGGTCGGTGCCGCCGGTCAGGGCGAAGAACACGTCGTCGAGGTCGGGGGTGTGCACGGTCAGCTCGTCCGCCTCGATGCCGACCGTGTCCAGCAGGTCGAGGATGGAGCGGAGCTCGCGCTGGGTGCCGTCGCTGGGGATCTGCAGCGTGAGGGAGTCGTCGTCCCGGGTGACCTCGTGCAGCGACAGGCCCGCCGACCGGTAGGCGGTGGGGTCGGAGAACCGGAGCCGGACGTGGCCGCCGGGGACCAGCCGTTTCAGCTCCTTAGCGGTGCCCTGGGCGGCGATCCTGCCGCCGTCGAGCACGGCGATGCGGTCGGCGAGCTGGTCGGCCTCCTCCAGGTACTGCGTGGTGAGGAAGACGGTGACGCCGTCGGAGACGAGGTCGCGGATGATCTGCCACATGGAGTGCCGGGACCGGGGGTCGAGGCCGGTCGTCGGCTCGTCGAGGAAGATGACGCGCGGGTCGCCGACCAGCGTCATGGCGATGTCGAGGCGGCGCTTCATGCCGCCGGAGTAGGTGGCGGCGGGCTTCTTCGCGGCGTCGACGAGGTCGAAGCGCTCCAGCAGTTCGGCGGTGGTTCGGCGGCCCTCGTGGCGGGGGAGACGGTGCAGGTCCGCCATGAGGAGCATGTTCTCCTCACCGGTGATCAGGCCGTCGACGGCGGAGAACTGCCCGGTGACGCCGATCGAGGCGCGCACCGCCTGCGGGTCGGCGGCCAGATCGTGGCCGTTGACGTGCAGGTCGCCGCCGTCGGCGCGGATGAGCGTGGAAAGGATCTTCACGACGGTGGTCTTGCCGGCGCCGTTGGGGCCGAGCAGGGCGAACACGGACCCGGCCGGGATACGCAGATCGATCCCGTCGAGCACGGTCCTGTCCCCGTACGACTTGCGCAGACCCACGGCGGAGACGGCGGGCGGACGCGGATCCGGTTGTATTGGTGTGGGCATGACAGAAGACAGCATGGGCCCTCCCGTTCGAAGGCTGGAGTGACTGGTGGGTGAGTGAGCGGGTGGGGCGGTGGTCAGGCCCGGGCGCGACGGACGTCGATGTTGCCGTAGCGGGTCCGGGCACGGACCTCGACGGTGTCCTCGGCCTTCTCCGGGGTCTCGGAGGCGGTGAGCGTGTTGCGGACCTGTCCGCGGTCGGAGCTGACGTCGAGCCAGGCGGCGGTGCCCTCGCGGATGCCGACCTCGATGGCGCCGTGAGAGGTCTCCAATTTGACGGTTCCGCGGGCGACTTCGGCGACACGCAGGCTGCCGTGGGCGGTGGTCGCCACGACCGGGCCCTCGGCGCGCACGATGTCGATGTCGCCGTTGGCGCCGCTGACCCGCAGATCGCCCGTCGCGGCGCCGACCGTCGTGGAGCCGTGAGAGTTCTTCAGGACGGCGGGACCGTCGATGGTGCCGACGCGCAGGCTGCCGGAACTTGTGGTGATCTCGGCCGTGCCCTCGATCCGCTCGACGGTGATCGAGCCGTGGGACGCGGACAGCTTCAGCGGTCCGGTCGTGTCGAGGCGGACGTCACCGGACGAGGTCTTCACCCGGACCTCGCCGAGCCGGCCCTCGCCGAGCACCTGGGCCCACGCGCCGGTCACGTCCACGCGTGAGCCCGTGGGCAGTTCGACCGCCACATCGACGGTGCCGGTGCGCCCGAGGAGGTAGCGCTGCTTGGGGGTCCTGATGGTCAGGACGCCGCTCGTGTACGTGACCTCGGTCTGGTCGGCCGCTCGTACGTCCTGGTCCTTCTTCGGGTCCCTGGGGTGGACCTCGACGAGGGTGTCGACGCGGTCGCCCGCGGTGAAGCGGATGGAGCCGGCCTCCACGAGCGTCGTGGCCGAAATCGGTTCGGGGGTGTCGAAAGCAGGCATGGCTGTCCCGTCCTCTTGGGTCTTCCGTGCGTCCCCGCTGGTGGGACGTGGTGTGGGTGAAGCGGTTCGAGGGGCGGCCGGTGTTGTGTCCGGCACCTTGTGCCGCGACGGGCGACGTCCGTCCGTCGCGGCGCCAGGTCGTGTCCGGCGGATCACGGCCGGGGCCGGACACGGCCTAGCGGACCCAGCCCGTGTAGCTCTGTCCGATGGTCCGGGTCCGCTCCGTCGTGCGCGGCCGGGTGCCGTCGACCGCGGCCGACACGGCACGCACCAGCCAGGCGTTGACCGACAGTCCCTCCCGGCTCGCGGCCTCCTCGGCGCGGGCCTTGAGGTGGGCCGGCAGGCGCAGGTTGACGCGGGCGGTGCCACCCTCGTCACCGTCGGCTGTGGGGGGCCCGAGCGGCTCGACGGGTACGGCGGGCGCGGAGGGCTCCGCGGGGGTGCCGCTGTCGGCGGGCGGTGGTGTCACCACGAAGTCGGGGTCGAGCCCGCGCAGCCGTACGTCGACCGAGCCGGGGGCGAGTTCGCGGGTGATCTCGTCCATGGCGGCGGAGAGCACGTTGAGCAGGGTGAGCCGGGTCGCCGACTCCAGGGGGGCGGTGAGCCTCTCGGCCAGCTCGCGGGCTTCGTCGCCACCGGCTTCGGCGGCCACCGCGAGTTCGCGGCGGAGGGTGTCGACATACGGGGTGAGGTCCATGACGCCATCATGGCACCATGGTGGCGCCATATGCAAGCGTGGAGGTGTCACTCGTGGTCCGTCGTCGGGGAAAGGTGCCCTGAGCTGCGGGGTTGCGCATCGCTTGGCTGTGCTTCGGCATGGACGCGGTGCCGGGGAGGTGACGGAATGGCGCCGGATGGTGTCACGTGGCGCCATGGCGTCCCGCGCGTATCGCCCGGACCTTGCCGACGGACTCGCGGGCGCGGTCGAGGCGGCTGGCCAGGAGGCCGGTGGATCCGCGTGACGGCGGCCCGTCGCATGCCCGGGGTGCCCGATTGGATCTCGGCCGGCCGGCCGCGGTGGTGGCGGTGTTGCCGTGAGGTCCGGCGCGCGGCCGAGGTCGCGCCGGGTGAACGCGACGGCATGGTGGTGCCGGGGCGGCGAGAGCGTCCGTGCCCGGTACGGGCACCGCGCCCTGCGCCGCGACGGGCGGGGGTGCCCGGCCGCGCCGTGCGTCGCGAGGAGGTCGGCACGGGGTGGGCGTGCGGGCGCGGGCTTGTGGGATGTGCTCGACGACCGTGAGGCGAGGACCCGCGCCGCGCGGGTCCTCGGTGAGGTCCTCTCGTTCGCGCTCCCCGGCGGCGGCCCCGTCAGGCGGCGACGAGCTCGTCCAGCCTGCGCAGCGACTCGACGAGCGCCGCGGTGGCCGAATCCTTGAGCTTGCTCGCCATCAGGGAGACCGCGGCGCCGGTGAACTCCCCGTCGATGCGGACCGTGGTCGTGTTCCCGTCCGGTGTCAAGGAGTACCGCATGGCCAGGCTGACGCCCATCGGTCCCTTGCCCCGGGTGGTCAGCAGGCGTGCCGTCTCCAGTTCCGCCACCGTCCAGGTCACCTCGGCCGGAAAGCCCATGAGCTTCATGTTCTCCTCATAGGTGGCGGCGACTTCGAGCGCCGTCGGGCCGCCCTTGGGGAAGCTCGTGTGGGTGGCGTTCCACCGGCCGTACGCGGTGAAGTCCGTGAGCTGGGCCCACACCTTCTCGGCGGGTGCCTCGATGCGTGCTTCCGCACTGACTTCGGCCATGCGACCACCCCTTCTTTATGGGTTACGGTGTCGCGGAACGTAGCCGCAGGGGCGTGAACATTCAATGCTGACGAACAGTCAGATATGCGTGGCCGTTCCGTCGGCTCCCGTCCGCCAG
This sequence comes from Streptomyces sp. NPDC056061, assembly GCF_042266885.1. Taxonomy (NCBI): domain Bacteria; kingdom Bacillati; phylum Actinomycetota; class Actinomycetes; order Kitasatosporales; family Streptomycetaceae; genus Streptomyces; species Streptomyces sp. NPDC056061. Next base: position 22,798 of record NZ_JBHJWQ010000038.1, read on the forward strand.
ATCGAGGCGGAGTCGAACCGATCGGAAGCGCGCGGGTGCGGGCCGTCGTCATGACAGTGGAACGCGGCCCAGAACAGGTCGGCGCGCAGTGCGTCCACGGGCGCGTGGATCCGGTACACGTACTCCCGCCCGTCGAGCGCCGGCAGGGCGACCAACCAGGACACGTCCGTGATCCCCTTCCGGCTGCCGTACAAAGTGTTGTTCCTGTGGGACGTGCTGGAGCGGCCTCCGGTTGCTCCGGGGGCGAGGTGCGGGGTGGTGCGCGCCACCCCGCACCGATTCGGTTCCACCATGGCGAGATCTCATCCGCAAGGATGAGGAGCCGCACCGGCGTACCCAACTTGCGTGGGATGCCGCAATGGGCCGCTCCGGGGATGCTTTGCCGCCCCAGGACTGATGGGGTGAGAGGTGTGCAAAACCGGACGCCTCGGATCCCACGACAGCCCGTATCGAACCGCGCCGAGCCCGATGCCGGACTCACCGCGGAGCTGACCGCTGTGGTGGCGGGCGCCCGCAGGCGCGCGCTGCGCGACGGCGATCGGCACATCGACACGGCACATCTGCTGCATTCCCTCATTGAATCGGACCCCGGGGCGCGGGCGGTCTTCGACGGGGGTGCGCAATTGGCCAAGGTACTCGGCTACCTCGTCCAGCGAAGTATCGGATACGGGCTCCGCTGGCAGGGGTCGGTGGAGGACTCCGGCGCCGTCCCGGTCGTCACGGACCCTGGGGCGGCCGTACGCGAATCCGGTGCGGAACGCTGGTCGCCCGCGGCCGCATCGGCGATGGCGGAGGCCCGCGCGCGGGCGACCCGGCGCGGCGACGGACGAGCCGGAGGCCTGGACCTGCTCGCCGCTCTGGCCACGGACCACGACTGCCGGGCGGTCGAGGTGCTGGAGCGGGCCGGGGTCGACGCGGAATCCCTCGCGGCCCGTGTCGCGCGGGCGTCGGGCCGGGACTGAGCCGCCCGTAGCCGGGAACGGCCCCCGAAGGGCGGATGCGCCGGTGCTCCGGCGGCATGTCGATGTGTCGCCGGTTCGTCGCCGATGTGCCGTGGCACCCCTCGGTGCGGCCGTCCGCGTGCGCCGGTGGCGGGAGGGGGCGCCACCGGCCCGGACGAGGCGGTTCGGGGGCCGCGAGGAGCCGTGCGGCCGAACGGCGGTGCGGAGGCGGTCCGACAGGGGTCACCGGGATGACGCTCCTGACGACAGCTGCCATGATGTGCCGATGCACGCGTCTCAGGGGAGAAGCGCCGGCCTGGGGCTCGCCCTGGTATCGGCGTTCGCATTCGGCGGTTCGGGGGTGGCGGCCAAGCCGCTCATCGAGGAGGGCGTCGATCCGCTCCACGTGGTGTGGCTGAGGGTGGCGGGCGCCGCTCTCGTCATGCTGCCCGTCGCCTGGCGCCATCGGGAGCTGGTGCGCCGACGACCGGTCCTCCTGCTCGGGTTCGGACTGCTGGCCGTGGCGGGCGTGCAGGCGTTCTACTTCGCCGCGATCTCCCGCATCCCCGTCGGGGTCGCGCTGCTGATCGAGTACCTGGCGCCCGCGCTCGTCCTGGGGTGGGTCAGGTTCGTGCAGCGTCGGCCGGTGAGCCGGAGGGCGGCGGTCGGAGTGGTGCTCGCCGTGGGCGGACTCACCTGCGTGGTCGAGGTCTGGTCCGGGCTGACGTTCGACGCGATCGGCTTGCTGCTCGCCCTCGGTGCCGCGTGCTGCCAGGTCGGCTACTTCGTCCTGTCCGACCGGGGGAGCGGGGACCGGGCGGGGGGCGTGGAACCGCCGGACCCGGTCGGCGTCATCGCGTACGGTCTGCTGATCGGTGCGCTCGTCCTCACCGCGGTCGCACGGCCGTGGACCATGGACTGGCGGGCCCTCGGCGACAGCGCGGGCATGGACGGCACGGAGGTCCCGGCCTGGCTGCTCCTCGGCTGGGTCGTACTGATCGCGACGGTGCTCGCCTACGTCACCGGGGTGATCTCGGTGCGGTTGCTCTCTCCCGCGGTGGCGGGCGTCGTCGCCTGCCTGGAGGCGGTCGTCGCCACCGTCCTGGCCTGGGTGCTGCTCGGCGAGCACTTGTCGGCACCGCAACTCGTCGGGGGCTCGATGGTGCTGATCGGTGCCTTCGTCGCGCAGTCCGCGACCCCGGCGAAGCCCTCCGGGCCGGTCGCGAACGGAGGGGGCGAGGGGCGTGCCGGGGGCTCGGATGCGGGCCGAACCGCCCCCGCCGAGGGGGAGTTGTCCACCGGTCACACCGCGACGTAATGTGACGATCATGCATTCGACCGTGCTCTCGCCCCCTGCCGCCTAGCGCGGGCGGCCACTTCCGACGAGGACCGGGCTCGGGCAGTTCCCGAGCGGCCGGTCGCTGCCCGCGTGCGGAGTCGAGCGACCACCTTCCCGTCCCTCATCCTGAGGAGTCACGTGTCGAACCCTGCTCTCGGCCTGCCCGTCGGGCGGAGCCTCATCTATCTGATCGTCGCAGGCGTGGCCTGGGGCACCGCCGGGGCCGCCGCCTCGCTGATCTTCGCGGCCAGTGACATGGGCCCGCTGGCCCTGTCGTTCTGGCGCTGTGCCGGCGGCCTCGTGCTGCTGCTCGCCGTGCTGCCGCTCAGGCCCCGGCGCGCGGCCGGGGCGCCGCAGCCGCGCGGTCGCCGACTGCTGCGGATCCTCGGCACCGGGCTGGGGCTCACCGTCTTCCAGAGCGCGTACTTCGCGGCCGTCGAGGTGACGGGGCTCGCGGTCGGCACCGTCGTCACACTCGGCGCGGGTCCCGTGTTCATCGCGGCGGGCGCGCGACTGACCATGGGGGAGCGGCTGGGGCGCGGCGGCTTCGTCGCGGTGGCGGGTGCCCTCGCCGGGCTCGTCGTCCTGGTGCTGGGCGGCGACGGGGCGACGGTGCGTCCGGCCGGGGTCGCGCTGGCGCTGCTCTCCGCGGCCGGCTACGCGGCCATCACCCTGCTGACCCGGTGGCTCGGCCGCGACGGCGGCGCCGCCGACCCGCTCGCCACCAGCGCCTGGGCCTTCGGGGTCGGTGCCCTCGGACTGCTGCCGATGGCCGCCGTCGAGGGATTCGTCCCGCACACCGGCCAGGCGGTTCAGGTGGTGACGCTGCTGGTGTACGTGGCCGCGGTGCCGACCGCGCTCGCCTACGCGCTCTACTTCGCGGGCGCCGCGGTGGTGCGGGCCGCGACCGTGTCCGTGATCATGCTGCTCGAACCGGTCAGCGCCGCCGTCATCGCCGTCACCGTACTGCGCGAACGGCTCACCGCGGCCACCGCCGCCGGCACCCTGCTGCTCCTCACGGCCGTGGCCGGGCTGGCGTACGCCGAGGCGCGCGGCGCGGCCCGCGCCCGCCGTCGCGCACTTGTCACCGGCTGACCGCCTGCGCGGGCCCGCCCGAGCGCGGCGGGCCCGCCCGGAGGACTGCCGACGCGGTGTTTTGGCGCCGGTTCAGAGCGCGGTGATGTAGTCCGGAACCGGGATGGCGGGGTCCAGGTCGTCGGAGGGGACCGGCGCGGCGCATCCGCGGGCGAGCGGCACCACGCCCGCCCAGTGCGGCAGCGCGAGATCGCCGGGTTCGTCGTTGGGTCCGCCGGTGCGGATCTTGGCGGAGACCTCCTGGAGGTCCAGGCGGATCACCGCCGTCGCGGCCAGCTCCTTCGCGTCGGCGGGCCGTGAGTCCGCGGACCGGCCCGGCACCGCCTGGTCGACGATCGCGTCCAGCGCGACACGCCGTTCCTGCGGGTCGGTCACCGTGCGCGCGACGCCGTGGACCACCACGGAGCGGTAGTTGATCGAATGATGGAAGGCGGAACGTGCGAGCACCAGCCCGTCGACGTGCGTCACGGTGAGGCAGACGGGCAGGCCGGGGTCGGTCCGACCGGCTTCCCGCAGCGGCCGGGAACCGGTCGAGCCGTGTACGTAGAGCCGTTCGCCGATCCGGCCGTAGAGCGTCGGCAGGACGACCGGCGCGCCGTCGCGGACGAAGCCGAGATGGCAGACGTACGCCCCGTCGAGTATCGAGTGGACCAGCTCCCGGTCGTAGGCCGCGAGTTCACGGGCCCGGGTCGGGACGGTGCGCGCGGTCGGCCGGTATCCGTTCGCGGGGTCCAGGCCCGTGGACTGCGGTTCTGCGGTGTCCGACATTGCGTACTCCATTGCGCTAGTGCATAATTCCATTTGTGCTAGGAGAGTATCGGATCGTCGGTCGGCGCGCAGCGGAAATCGCCGCCAGTGTGGAACGGGGCGTCGGGTCGGGCGAGCTGGCGCCCGGTCAGGTGTTGCCGCCCATGCGGGAGTTGGCGCAGCTGCTGGGGGTCAATCCCCATACGGTGGCGGCGGCCTACCGCACGCTTCGCGAGCGCGGGGTCATCGAGACGGCAGGCCGCCGGGGCAGTCGGGTGCGGTCCCGCCCGGCGAGCACGGCACGGGGCTCGCTCCGGGTGGAGGCCCCGCCCGGCGTGCGCGACCTCGGCACCGGGAACCCCGATCCGGCGCTGCTCCCCGCGCTGGGGGAGGCGTTCGCGGCGGCGACGGACGCGTACGCGCGCAGGCCGGGGATGTACGGGCAGCCCGCGGTGGAGCCGGGGTTCGCGGCGGCCGCCCGGGCCGCCCTGGACGCCGACGGCGTGCCCGAGGGAGCGGTCGTCGCCACCTCCGGCTCATTGGACGCGATCGAGCGCGTCCTCGGCGCGCAGCTCCGTCCCGGTGACACGGTGGCCGTCGAGGACCCCGGGTGGGGCGCCATGCTGGATCTCGTACCGGCGTTGGGACTCCGGCCGGTGCCCGTCGCGCTCGACGACGACGGGCCGCTGCCCGACGCCGTCGAGCGGGCGCTGGCCGCGGGAGCCCGGGCCCTCGTGGTCACCGACCGCGCGCAGAACCCGACCGGCGCGGTGATCGGCGCCGCCCGCGCCGCCGAACTGCGTGCCGTCCTCGCCGGACACCGCGACGTCCTGCTCGTCGAGGACGACCACGGCCACGGCATCGTCGACCTGCCGCTGCACCCGCTGGCGGGCGCCACCGACCGGTGGGCGTTCGTCCGGTCCGTGGCCAAGGCGTACGGCCCGGATCTGCGGGTCGCCGTGCTCACCGGCGACCCGGTGACCGTCGATCGGGTGTCGGGCCGACAGGGGCTCGGGCCCGGCTGGGTCAGCACACTGCTGCAGCGGGCCGTGGTGCACCTGTGGCACTCGGGGGCCGTCGACCAGGCCGAGGTGGCGCGGGCGTACGCGGAGCGGCGGGACGCCCTGGTGCGGGCGCTGGCGGACCGGGGCGTGGAGGCCCACGGGCGCAGCGGCATGAACGTCTGGGTGCCGGTGAGCGACGAGACCGGGGCCGTGGCGCGGCTGCTGCACGCGGGCTGGGCGGTGGCACCCGGTGCACGGTTCCGGATGGTGGCGCCGCAGGGGATCCGGCTCACCGTCTCGCCGCTCACCGCGGCCGACCTGGCGCCCCTGGCCGACGCGGTGGCCGCCGCCGCGGGACCGGCGACGCCGCTGGGCTACGGCTGAGCCGGGCCCGCCGGACGATTCCGGATCACGTCCGGTCCGCGGGTCCCCGGCCGGATCCGCCGCCGCGTGTCCGGCTCGTGGTGAGGGCGGCGCCCGCCAGGATCACGAGGGCGCCGACCGGTGTGTTCCAGCTCAGTCGTTCGCCGAGCACGACGACTCCGGCCGCGGTGGCGACGACCGGGATGAAGTAGGTGACCATCTGCGCGGTCGTCGGACCGACCTCCTCCACCAGGCCGTACTGCACCAGTACCGCGAGGCCGGTGCCGAGCGCGCCCAGGGCCACCACCGCGAGGGTCGGGAGCAGCGGGAACGTCGCGGGGAAGGTGGTGAACAGCGGGGTCACCAAGGCGATCTGCGCCGTTCCGAGGAGAAGCTGACTGCCGGTCAGGGCCAGGGTCGACGATCCGCTGCCCGACAGTGTCCTGCGGACGTAGATCCATCCGACCGGGTAGCTGAGCGAGGCCAGCAGGGCCATCGCCGTGCCGCCGAAGTCCAGTCCGGAGAAACCCTGCCAGGCACCCAGCACGGTCAGCACGCCGAGGAAGCCGAGGCCGAGTCCGGCGACCCTGCGGCGGGTCGGCCGGTCCTCCGAGAGGGCCACCAGGGACAGGGCCATGCCCCAGAGCGGTGATGTCGCGTTGCAGATACCGGCCAGGGTCGACGGGATGGTCAGCTCCGCGTGGGCGAAGAGCGAGAACGGCAGGGCGTTGAGGAAGAACGCGGCCACGGCCAGGTGGCCCCAGGTGCGCGGGCCGCGGGGCAGCGGCTCCCGCCGGACCGCCATCGCGACGGCCAGAACGGCCGTACCCGCCACGAGGCGGCCGAGGGTGACCTGGAACGGGGCGTATCCGTCGGTGCCCACCTTGATGAGAAGGAAACTGAAGCCCCAGACGAGCGCGAGCGCCCCGAAGCGTATTCGCCAGTCCGTCCTCGGCCGGAACGCGCCGGACGGCGGTGCGGGGCGCGCCTGCGCAGTCGGTTCCGGGCCCGGCTCCGTGCTGACTCGGGCGGGGGCGGTGGGTCCGGCGGGCGGAACGGTGCCCGGGGCGGCGGATGAGCTCATGGACCCACGATGGCGAAGCCGATCACGTAGAACAAGTGAAACTTTCTGTGTCGACTCCCTTAGCATCACTTACATGTTGAACCTGGAGCGCCTGCGCACCCTGGACGCCCTCGCCCGGCACGGCTCGGTGAGCGGCGCTGCCGAGGGCCTGCACGTCACCACGTCGGCGGTCTCCCAGCAGATGGCGAAGCTGGAACGCGAGGTGGGCCAGCGACTCCTTGCCAAGAACGGGCGCGGGGTGCGGCTCACCGACGCCGGGCGCCTGCTCGCCGACCACGCGGCGCGGATTCTTTCCCAGGTCGCGCTGGCCCAGTCCGACATCGAGGCGCAGCGCGGAGAAGTGGTGGGCGAGATCCTGCTCTCCGCCTTTCCCACGGCGGCACGGGGGCTCCTCCCCGAGGCGCTGCGCACGCTGCGCGCCGACCACCCCGACCTGCGCGTCCGCACCAGGGAATGGGAGCCCGAGGCCGGAATCCGCGGTGTCATCAGGGGCGACATGGATCTGGCGGTCGTGCTGGACTGGAGCAACAAGCGGCTGCCGGTGCCCGGCGGCCTGGCGCGGGCCCACCTCCTGGACGACGTGCCGGACATCGCCATGCCCGCGGGCCACCCGCTCGCGGAACGCGCGGAGGTGGATCTGGAGGAGTTCGCCGACGACGAATGGGTCTCCTGGCCCGAGGGCGAGTTCTGTCACGACTGGCTGATGTTCACGCTGCGCTCGAAGGGATTCGAACCGCGCATCGCGCACCTGGTGGGCGAGCATCACACCCAACTGGCCCTGATCGCTGCGGGGATGGGTGTCTGCGTGACACCGCGGCTGGGGCGCGGGCCGGTGCCCGACGGGGTGCGGCTGGTGCCCGTGCGGCAGCGGATGCGGCGGCATGTGCATGCCGTGTGGCGGGCGGACGCGGATCGCCGCCCGTCGATCCGGGCGGCGCTGGCCGCGCTCGGGGCGGCCGCCGACCGGGCGACGGGCGAGATGCCGTCGTAGGGCGTCCCGCGGGTGGGCTCAGGCGGCGGGCGGCGTCGCGAGCTTTCTGAAGTCCCATGAGGTGATGGCCTCCGGCGTGAGCCGCAGCCACGCGTGCCGACCGTCGTGCGGCATGGTGTCCAGCCCGAAGTACTTCCTGGCGAACAAGCTTTCCGGCACGGCGAGTCCGGGGCATTCGGCGCCGGTTCGGGGGGCCTCGCCGACAAGGGCGGCGCTGCCGGAGAGTTCGACGCCGCGCAGTTCTCCGTACTCCACCCCGTCGTCCACGACCACCGCGATCCTCGGATCGGTGCGCAGCTGCGACCAGCGCAGACTGTGGGTGATCGAGTAGAGCCAGAGTGAGCTGCCGTCCCACGCGAACCACAGCGCACCGACGTGCGGGCGGCCGTCCGCGGACACGGTGGCGACCCGGCAGGTCCGCTGCTCGGCGAGATAGGAGTCGCGTTCCGCCTCGGTCATCATGATCCGACGGCCCCGGCGCTGTGTGGTGGTCACGGGTGCTCCTCACGTTGACTGACTGGGCGTCAGAAAGCATGCGGTCTCTTCCCCCGTCACGCAATGGCGGCTAGCCTCGCGCGCCCGGCCGACCGCGTGCCCGTCCGTACCCGCCCGTGCGCGGTCGCCGGTCGTCCGCGGAGTCGAACCTGCACCGAAGGGGTCTGCCGTGCCGTCGAACGAACTGCTCCCCGAACGACTTGCCCGCCAACTCGATCCGGCGAGCTGCGTGCTCATGACGGTCGAGTGCCAGCAGGGCGTCGTGGGGCCCGGGAGCGCACTGCCCGAACTGGCCGAGGAGGCGCGGTCCTCCGGAACGCTGCACCGCGTGGCCCGACTCGTCGCCGCCGCCCACGGGGCCCGGGTCCAGGTATTGCACGCGGTGGCCGAGCGCCGCCCCGACGGGCGTGGTTCCAACGACAACGCGCGGCTCTTCCGGGCCGCTCGCCGGCTTCCCGTGCAGCAGCACCCGGGCACCGCGGCGGTCCGCATCGCCGAGCCCGTCGAGGTGTCGGACGATGACCTCGTCGTGCGTCGGCTGCACGGCCTCTCGCCCATCGCCGGGACGGACGTGGACGCGCTGCTGCGCAACCTGGGCTGCCGGACACTCGTCGTCACCGGGGTCTCGGCCAACGTCGCCGTTCCCAACGCCGTGTTCGACGCGGTGAACCTCGGCTACACGGTGGTCGTGCCGTCCGACGCCGTCGCGGGGGTGCCCGCCGAGTACACCCCCGCGGTGATCCGTCACACACTCGCCCTCGTCGCCACCGTCACGACCACCGAGGCGGTGCTCGCATGCTGGCGCGGCCGTCGTGGGGCCGACGCCGCGCCGGACGACCGGCCGGGACCGGGGCCTACGCCTCCAGCGTGATCGATCCGTTCTCGACCCTGATCGCCCGGGTGGGCAGGGGGCGGGTGGCGGGCCCCGACGCGACCTCGCCGCTCGCCGCGTCGAACCTGCTGCCGTGGCACGGACAGTTGATGGTGCCGTCCGACACGCTCGACACCGTGCATCCCTGGTGGGTGCACGTCGACGAGAACGCCTTGAAGTCACCGGACGCGGGCTGCGTCACCACCACGTCCCGGTCGGCGAAGACCTTCCCGCCGCCCTTCGGGATGTCGGCCGTCCTCGCCAGGACGTCCCGGCCGCCGTCCGTGCCGCCGTCCGTGCCGTCGTCCGCCGGTCCGGCCGTGTGCGAACGGCTCGCCTCCTGCCGGCTGCCGCAGGCGGTGAGTGCGGCGGCCACCGAGGCGGCCCCGACCGCCGCGACGACGGTCCGACGCCCGGGACGGATCTCGTCGTCCTGCGATGTGCTCACGTGGGCTCTCCCTTCCGGGCAGCCGCGGCTGCCCGATGTGCGCGACTTCGGTCTTGACGGTCCGTGCGCACGGCGCGGGGCGTATGCGCGGCCGGAACCGCGTGCGTTCCGCGGTCGCGGTCCGGGACCCTCATCGTCATCGGCACGGTGCGACGCCGTCATGAGCGCGCGGGCACGCCCGGCCGCCCCCGGGAGCGCCCGCGCACGGCGCACGTCGGCGAAAAGCATCCGGGTGGCGGAGGAGCCGCTGCGCTCAACGGGTGTCGGGGCCGGGCGGCGCGGACTGCTGCCGCCGCCCCCGCGCAGCGCACCGGTGTGCCGTCCGGGGGGCCTGGACGGGCCGCGACAGGGGACGAGTGCCGGACCCGTCTGCGCGGCCGGGAGACCCGCGGCGGCGGTCCGGGCCCATCCGCCGTGATCACCGGCACCCGCGCCCCGTCGGTGTCATCGCAGGGGCTGTCCCGCGCCCCGTGGCCCCGGGGCCGGCCGCGGGGACGTCCGGCACCGCAGGGGCGGTGCGACGTTCCGTGGATCGGCAGGTGCTCGCGCCGGATAGCCTGGGGAAATGCTCACCGAAGTCACAGCGACCCGCTACGTGACGCCTTTGCGTGAAGGCGGATCGCTGCCCGGGATCGTCGAGGCCGACGACCTCGGCACGTATGTCATGAAATTCACCGGAGCCGGGCAGGGACGCAAGACGCTGGTCGCGGAGGTCGTCTGCGGACGGCTCGGCCGTCGGCTCGGTCTCCGTGTGCCCGAGCTCGTGCAGATCCAGCTCGACCCCGTCATCGGGCTCGCCGAGCCCGACCAGGAGGTCCAGGAGCTCCTGAAGGCCAGCGGCGGTCTCAATCTCGGGATGGACTTCCTGCCCGGTTCCATCGGATTCGACCCGCTGGCCTACCAGGTGGATCCCCGGGAGGCCGGACGGGTGGTCTGGTTCGACGCGCTGATCAACAACGTCGACCGGTCGTGGCGCAATCCGAACATGCTGGTCTGGCACGGCGACCTGTGGCTCATCGACCACGGCGCCACGATGATCTGGCACCACAACTGGCCCGGCGCGCAGGCGTCGGCCGCCAAGCCGTACAACGCGTCGGACCACGCGCTCGCCCCGTTCGCCCCCGACATCGCGGCCGCGGCCGCCGAACTCACGCCGCTGGTCACCGAGGAACTGCTCACCGAGGTCACCGCGGACGTGCCCGACGAGTGGCTGGTCGACGAGCCGGGGTTCGACTCCACCGACGAGTTGCGCCGTGCCTATGTGGAGGCGCTGCTGTCGCGTGCCGCGACCATCCACGAGCGGATCACGACGGACGGCCCCACAAGGACCGAGCCGTCCCGCGCGCCCGGCTGGCTCACCGAGCACCTCACCGAGTGGCCGCACCCCACCAGGAAGCAGAAGGACGAGGGCGGCAGCCGATGAACGAGCGCGATGTCTTCGAGTACGCGCTGCTGCGTGTGGTGCCGCGGGTGCAGCGCGGGGAGTTCTTCAACGCGGGCGTCGTCGTCTACTGCCGCGCGCGCAGCTTCGTCGCCGCCCGTACGCACCTCGACGAGGCCAAGCTGAAGGTCCTGGACCCGGCGGCGGACGTGGTCGGGGTGCGGGCCGCCCTGCACGCCGTCGAGGGGGTCTGCCGGGGAGGCGAGGACGCGGGACAGGCGGCCCGCGACGACGCCGGGCGCCGCTTCCGCTGGCTGATCGCGCCGCGTTCCACCGTGATCCAGCCGAGCCCCGTGCACAGCGGCCTCACCAGCGACCCGGAGGCCGAGGTCGAGCGTCTGCTCGACCTGCTGGTGCGCTGACCGGTCGTTCCGCCGGTCGTCCTGCCGATGGCGGGGCGGCCGGCCTTTTCGTCCCGTCGTCCCCGGGGCGGCTCGGGCTCCCCGCCCTGTTGCACGGTGGTGCCGGGGTGTGACATGCGCCCTTGCGGCCGCGCGCCGTTGACACCGGGTGCCGGGGCTTCTAGCGTCTCGACCGACGAAGGTACTAAGCGGTCGCTCAGACCCGGGGGTCCGACCCGCGCGAGGTTGGCGCGCCGGACCGCCCCGGCGTCGGCCGAGCGGCCAACCAAGGGCGAGGAGAACCCAGCATGTCCACCACCGAGCAGCGTGTCGCCATCGTGACCGGAGCGGCGCGGGGCATTGGCGCCGCCACCGCGGTACGCCTGGCGGCCGAGGGCCGGGCGGTCGCCGTACTCGACCTGGACGAGGCGGCCTGCAAGGACACCGTCGAGAAGATCACCGCCGCCGGGGGCCGTGCGCTCGCCGTCGGCTGCGATGTGTCCGACGGCGCCCAGGTGGAGGCCGCGGTCGCACGGGTCGCCGCCGAGCTCGGTGCTCCGACGATCCTCGTCAACAACGCGGGCGTGCTCCGCGACAACCTGCTCTTCAAGATGAGCGAGTCCGACTGGGACACCGTGATGAACGTGCACCTCAAGGGCGCGTTCCTGATGGCGAAGGCCGTGCAGAAGCACATGGTGGACGCCAAGTTCGGCCGGATCGTCTCGCTCTCCTCCTCCTCGGCCCTCGGCAACCGCGGCCAGGCCAACTACGCCGCCGTCAAGGCCGGTCTGCAGGGCTTCACCAAGACGCTCGCCAAGGAACTCGGCAAGTTCGGCATCACCGCCAACGCCGTCGCGCCCGGCTTCATCGTCACCGAGATGACCGCGCAGACCGCGGCCCGGATCGGCATGGGCTTCGAGGAGTTCCAGGCCGCCGCCGCCGGCCAGATCCCGGTCCAGCGCGTCGGCCGTCCCGAGGACGTCGCGGGCGCCATCGCCTTCTTCGCGGGCGACGAGGCCGGCTTCATCTCCGGCCAGGTCATGTACGTCGCCGGCGGACCGCTCAACTGACCCGGAGGGCTACGGACATCATGACTGCGCAGGACAGTGGGAAGGTCGCCCTCATCACGGGGGCGAGCCGGGGAATCGGCTACGGCATCGCCGAGGCGCTCGTGGCCCGCGGCGACCGGGTGTGCATCACGGGACGCGGCGAGGACGCGCTCCGGGAGGCCGTCGAACGGCTCGGCCCCGACCGGGCGATCGCCGTGGCGGGCAAGGCGCACGACGCGGCCCACCGGGCGGTGGTCGTCGAACGCACCATGGAGGCGTTCGGCCGGGTCGACTTCCTGATCAACAACGCCGGGACGAACCCGGTGTTCGGCCCCATCGCGGACCTCGATCTCGACGTCGTCCGCAAGGTCTTCGAGACCAACGTGGTCTCGGCGCTCGGTTTCGCGCAGCTGACCTGGAAGGCGTGGCAGAAGGACAACGGCGGCGCGATCGTCAACATCGCCTCGATCTCCGGCGTCACCGCCTCCCCGCTCATCGCCGCGTACGGCATGAGCAAGGCCGCCATGGTCAATCTGACCCTCCAGCTGGCGCACGAGTTCGCGCCCGTCGTCCGGGTGAACGCGATCGCCCCGGCGGTCGTGAAGACGAAATTCGCCCGGGCGTTGTACGAGGGCCGTGAGGCGGAGGCCGCCGCGGCCTATCCGCTCGGCCGGCTCGGGGTCCCGGAGGACATCGGCGGTGCCGCCGCATTCCTCACATCGAGCCAATCGGAGTGGATCACCGGACAGACGCTGATGGTCGACGGCGGAATGTTCCTGAACGCGGGGGTGGGCTGAGATCGGCCTGAGCGGATTTCGCCGAGAATGACTCAAGTGCCCTGTCGGGCCTGCGGATTGACCCGACAGGGCGCTGCGGTATGGTCTGCCGACCCATGGTTGATCGAGGAGTGTCCACGTGTTCTACCGGGCCAGACTGCAGGCCGCTGCGGTCCTTGTTTCCCTTTCTCTGCTGGCAGGCTGCGGACTTCTTTCCGACAGCGGCTCGGAAGGGGAGCAGAAGCTTGTCGTCGGCACGACCAGCTCGCCCTCCACCCTCGATCCCGCGGCGGCGTGGGACAACTCGTGGGAACTGATGAGGAATGTGTTCCAGACCCTGGTGAGCTTCCCCACCGGCAGCACCCGCCCCGAGCCGGATGCCGCCGAGTCGTGCCGGTTCACCGACACCACCAGCACGGCCTACCGGTGCAAGCTGCGCAAGGGGCTGAAGTTCTCCAACGGTGAGGCACTCGATGCCGAGGCGGTGAAGTACTCGATCGACCGGATATCGGCTCTCAAGGTCAAGGGCGGCCCGGTCGGCATGCTCGGTTCGCTCGACCGGATCGAGACCATAGGGGACGACATCGTCGTCTTTCATCTCGCCAAGCCGGATGCGACATTCCCGTTCATACTCGCCACGCCCGCGATGTCGCTGGTGGCGCCGGGCGACTATTCCGAACACAAGATCCGCGACGACGGCAAGGTCACCGGATCGGGGCCCTACCTGCTGGATTCGTACAAGCCGGGGAACCGGGCGGAACTGGTGCGGAACCCGGACTACAAGGGATTCGCCGACCGCAAGAACGACGCGGTGACCATTCGGTACTACAAGGAATCCGCACCCGTCGTCGCGGCGCTGAAGAAGAACGAGGTCGACGCGATCTACCGCGGTCTGACCGCGGAGGAGGTCGTCGACCTGGAGGAGGACCAGAACGAGAACGGCCACGTGCAGATCGTCGAGACGGTCGGTGCCGACATCCGGTTCCTGGTCTTCAACCCCGAGGATCCGGCCGCCGGCAACGTGGCCGTGCGGCGGGCCATGGCCCAGCTCATCGACCGGGACGCGCTGGTGACCAAGGTCTACCGGGGCACCGCCGAACCGCTGTACTCGATGGTCCCCAAGGGCATCGGCGGACACACCACGAGCTTCTTCGACGCCTACGGCGAGCCGGACGCGAAGAAGGCCGCGCAGATCCTCCAGCGGGCGGGCATCACCAAGCCGGTCGCCATGACCTTCTGGTTCACCACCGACCGCTACGGCTCCTCCACCGCCCCCGAGTTCGACGAGATCAAGCGTCAGCTGGAGGCGTCCGGACTTTTCCGGATCACGCTGAGGAGCAAGCCCTGGACGGAGTTCCAGGACGGCTTCAACAAGGGCCAGTACCCGGTCTTCGGCCGTGGCTGGTTCCCGGACTTCCCGGACCCGGACAACTTCATCGCCCCGTTCGTGGGCAAGAACAGCATCACCGGAATGCCGTACCTGAAGAACGAGATCACCGACCGGCTGCTGCCGCAGACCCGCAAGGAGAGCGACCGGGGAGCGGTCAGCAAGCAGTTCGAACGGGCTCAGAAGATCCTCGTCGACGACGTGCGGATGCTGCCGCTCTGGCAGGGCAAGCTGTACGTGGCCTCGGGCGAGGACATCGGAGGCGGCGAGCGCGCTCTCGACCCGCAGACCGTCATGCAGATGTGGGAGTTCTACCGCAAGGCGAGCTGGTAGCCCGGCGGGGGATGGCAGGGGCCGTTGTCAGTGGCCCCCGGTAGGTTCTCGGGTGAAGAACGTATTAGCTACCGGAGGTTGTTGACGTGACCGACACCGACCTGCTGCCCGAGTCCTGGCGCGGCGTCCTCGGCGAAGAGCTGCAGAAGCCCTACTTCAAGGAGCTCACCGAGTTCGTCGAGGAGGAGCGGGCCAAGGGGCCGGTCTACCCGCCGCGCGACCAGGTGTTCGCCGCGCTGGATGCCACGCCGTACGACGACGTGAAGGTTCTCGTCCTCGGCCAGGACCCGTACCACGGCGAGGGACAGGGGCACGGCCTGTGCTTCTCCGTGCGGCCGGGCGTGAAGACGCCGCCCTCCCTGCGCAACATCTACAAGGAGATGAAGGAGGAGCTCGGCCTGCCCGTCCCCGACAACGGCTATCTGATGCCCTGGGCCCAGCAGGGAGTGCTCCTGCTCAACGCGGTGCTGACGGTGCGCGCGGGCGAGGCGAACTCGCACAAGGGCAAGGGATGGGAGAAGTTCACCGACGCGGTGATCCGCGCGGTCGCCTCCCGGCCCGACCCGGCGGTCTTCGTGCTCTGGGGGAACTACGCGCAGAAGAAGCTGCCGCTGATCGACGAGACGCGCCACGTGGTCGTGAAGGGGGCGCACCCGTCGCCCCTCTCCGCCAAGAAGTTCTTCGGTTCCCGTCCGTTCACGCAGATCAACGACGCGGTGGCGGCGCAGGGGCACGAGGCCATCGACTGGCGCATCCCCGACCTGGGCTGACGACCGCGCCCCGGACGGGGCCGGGGAACGCGTCCTCCGGTCCGCCGGAGGACGCCGTGCGATGGACCGGGGACGGCGTCCGCACGAGCCTCAGCGGGATCGGCCGCCGTCGGCGCTAGCGTCGTGCGGAAACGGGTGCACCGGACAGGGAGGCCGCGATGACCGAGCAGCGGGAGGCGTCGAAGAACGCCGTCATGACCAGGATCGGCCAGGCGGTCATGCTGCTGCACGGCGGCGACCGGGAGGAGGCCCGCAACCGCCTCGTCGGCCTCTGGTCGGAGATCGGCGAGGACGGCGACGCCCTGCACCGGTGCACCCTCGCCCATTACATGGCCGACGCCCAGGATGATCCGGGCGACGAACTCGCCTGGGACCTGCGGGCGTTGACGGCTGCCGACAGTGTGTCCGGCGAACGCGCGGCACAACACGCCGACGCGCTCGCGGTACGGGTCTTCTACCCGTCGCTCCACCTCAACCTCGCGGCGGACTATGTGAAGCTCCAGCGTCCCGACGCGGCCCGAACCCATCTGGACCGGGCACGCGCCGCCTCCGGGGCGCTCGCGCAGGACGGCGCGGACGACGGGTACGGGGGAGGAATCCGCGCGGAGATCGCGCGGATGGAGCTGCGCCTGCGGGAGATGTGAGCGGGTGGCCCGCCGGGAATCCGGACGGGCCACCCGCTCGTCGTTCTCCCCGGGGTCAGTGGCCGTAGGTGTCGTCGCAGATGCGTGACTGCGGGCTGCCGGCGGGCCAGTGCCCGTAGCCCCGGCCCAGCGCGCAGACGCCCTTCCCGGTGACGGGGGCCGGCCGACGCGGTACGGGCACGGACACGACGGGCGGTGCCTGCCGGGGGCGTGCCGGGGCGGGCTGCTTCCGCTGCCGGGGCGGGCGGGGCGCGGCGCGGCGAGCCTCCGCCGACGGTGCGGGCGCCGGTTCCGATGCCTCGGCGGACACTTCGGCGCCCAGGCTGTCGTGGACCGGGGGCCGGGCGGTCTGCGGCGTCAGGTCCTGGGCGGGCCTGCTGTTCCCGGGCCGCGGCGGAACGCCCTGCTGCGGCGTCACGGACACACAGCCGGACAGCGCCGTGACCGCCACGCAGACGAGGAGCTTCACGGTGGTTCTGGTTCGTTGCACCTGCTCAACTCTGCTGTGCCGGTCCGGCTCCGTGTGAGCCGGACGGCGGGGATTGGCCCGCACGAGTGACTCCGGTCGGCGCAACGCCGCTCCGCGGGCCGCTGCCGCACGCCGCCCGGCCCGGCCGCCCCGACGGCGGTTCGGCCGGCCCGCACGCCGCGTCCTCGACGGGAACCCCCTGCCGGGTGGCACCGGCTCCCGTCCGCGCCGCGGTTCGGGCCTGCCGCGGTGCTCGACGGCACCACGCGCCGGTGCCCGACGCGGCGGACGTATGCTGCCGGGACGCAGCGGGCGCACAGGCCACCGCAGCCGCCGGACCGAGTGGCCCGACGGGGCGCACCCGTCCGGCGCACCGTGCGCCGGACGGCGCCGGAACTCCGGGAGGGAGACCCAGTGAAGGTCGGTTGCATCGGGCTCGGCGACATCGCGCGGAAGGCGTATCTGCCGGTTCTGACCACGGTGCCGGGGGTCGAACTGCATCTGCAGACCCGTACCCCCGCCACACTGACCGCCGTCGCCGAGACCTACCGGATCCCCTCCCGGCAACGCCACGCGGACCTGGAGTCCCTGCTCGCCCAGGGGCTGGACGCGGCGTTCGTGCACGCGCCCACGGCCGCGCACCCGCAGATCGTCGGCAGGCTGCTGGAGGCGGGCGTCGCCACCTACGTCGACAAACCGATCGCCTACGAGATCGCCGATTCCGAACGGCTGGTGCGCCTCGCCGAGGAACGCGGGACGAGCCTGGCCGTCGGCTTCAACCGGCGCACCGCGCCCGGCTACGCGCAGTGCGCCGAGCACCCGCGCGAACTGATCCTCATGCAGAAGAACCGGGTCGGGCTGCCCGAGGACCCGCGCACCATGGTGCTCGACGACTTCATCCATGTCGTGGACACCCTTCGCTTCCTCGTCCCGGGGACGGTCGAGCACACCGTCGTGCACGGCAGGATCGTCGACGGCCTGCTGCACCATGTCGTGCTGCAGCTGTCCGGACAGGGATTCACCGCCATCGGCGCGATGAACCGGCTCAGCGGTTCGGTCGAGGAGCGGCTGGAGGTCTCGGGCCAGGACACCAAGCGCGAGGTCGTCGATCTCGCGGAGGTGATCGACCACAAGGGGCAGCCGAGCGTGAGGCGGCGCGGGGACTGGGTTCCGGTGGCCCGCCAACGTGGCGTCGAGCAAGGTGTGCTGGCCTTCCTCGACGCCGTGCGGGCCGGCACGGTGCTCAGCGCCCGGGACGCCCTGGAGACGCACGAGCTGTGCGAGCGCATCCTGCTCGAACTGGACCAGGCCCCGCTCTGACCCCGACGGCGCGGTGACCGGTCGCCCGCGGCGAACCGGTCCCGGTCGGGCGGCTTCGGCCCGGTCCCCGCGCGGGCGCCTACGGTTTCCGGCGCCGTTTCCCACCGGTGGGCCGGGCGGGAGCGGCCGGGGCTCAGCGGCCGGCGCCCGGCGCGCGGGCCGAGGCCGTCGCCGAACCAGCTCCCCGCCCCGTGTCGCCGCGCCTCCGCAGCGTCCGCGCACCCGCGCAGGCGCAGTACAGGGCGAGCACCGCCGCAGCACCGACGAGCGGCCAGGAACCCCACCGGACGAACAGGGTGGTGCCGGATGCCAGCGGTACGTCGAACACCGCGGCCCCGCTCGTGTCCGTACCGAGCGGGGCACCGACGCGCTCGCCCCGCGGACCGTACACCGCGCTGACCCCGGTGAGCGTGGCATGCACCACCGGGCGGCCGTTCTCGGCGGCCCGCAATGCCCCCAGCGAGGCGTGCTGCTCGGGTGCCCAGCTGTGCTGGAACGTCGAGGTGGACGACTGGTCGACCAGCACCTGCGCACCGTTCCTGGTCAGCCATCGGCTCATGTCGGGGAACGCGGACTCGAAACAGATCAGTGGTCCGATGCGCAGGCCCCGCCCGCCGACGGCCGTCGGCAGCTCCATCGTGACGGGCCGGGTGCCCCGCAACCGGTCCTCCCCGGCCGCCCGGCCCACTGACGTGACCCAGCCGAGCACCGAGCGGGCCGGGACGTACTCGCCGAACGGCACCAGCCGCATCTTGTCGTAACGATCCCCGGTCAGCCCGTTCGGCCCCACCAGCAGGGAGGACTTGAAGATCCCCGACCGGTGCGATCCGTCGGTCTGCCGGGCATCCGCGTTGATCAGCACGTCCGCGCCCACCCGGCGCGACAGCTTCGCGATCCGGCGGGTGACGTCCGGGTGCCGTGCCGGATCCACGCCGACACTGCTCTCGCCCCACACCACCAGATCGAGATCGCGTCCCACCAGTGATCCGGTCGGCCGCTCACCGACCGCGAGCCGCCGTTCGACACTGTCCGGGCCCGTGATCACTCCGGGTTGCACCACGGCGATCCTGGCCCTGCCGGACAGCTGGGGCTGCGGAGCCCATCGCGCCGTCGCACCCACCGACAGGGCGCACACCGCGACGCCGACGACTCCGACCGCACGGGCGGAAGCAGCCACGAACAGCAGGGCGACACAGGTGTTCACCGCGACCACCAGCAGGCTCACCAGCCACACACCACCGACGGACGCCACCCTGAGCGCCGGAGCCACCTGCCACTGGCTCGCACCGAGCAGCCCCCACGGACCGCCGAGCCCCTGCCAGGAGCGGACCGCCTCGATCAGCAGCCAGCCGCACGGCACCACGACGGCGGCCGTCGCGGCCGCCGTCGCGGACACCGGTCCGCGCAGCAGCCGGTGGACCAGGAGTCCCCACGGGGCCCACAGCAGACCCAGCAGCGCCGCCAGGACCAGGAGGAACACATGCAGGCTCGGCAGCAGCCAGTGGTGCACGGCGAGCAGGAAGCCCGCCCCGCCGAGCCAGCCGTCGAGCGCCGCCCGCCGTTCCGTGGCGGCGGACCGGATCAGCAGCAGCCACGGCACCAGGCACACGTAGGCGAACCACCACAGCGACGGCGCCGGGAACGCCGGCGCGGGCAGCGCACCGACGAGCATCGCGAGGAACCCGCGCCACGGGCCGGAACGCGGAATCCGGGCGCGCCCCTCGCGCCGACCGGCCGGAACCCGCATACCGCGCCTCCTCGTCCCGCCTGATCAGCAGTGTCGCCCCAGGACCCCCGTTCCGCAGTTCTTCCCCGGACCGGCGCGACAGAAGCGCGGCGGGCGCGGCCGGTCCGCGAGGTCCGGGCGGCCGACGGTCAGCAGGGCACCACGGCCACCGGGCCGAGCGCGTGGCCGAGTGTCGTCTGGGCGACGGGGGAGAGGCCGAGCCCGAGGGACTCGCCGCCGCGCCGCCGCCCGACCACGGTCAGGGCCGCGGTGGCCGAGGCCGTCACCAGAGCGCGCGAGGCGGATCCGCCGACCGATTCCCTGACGACCTCGACCTGCGGGTACTTCTCCCGCCAACCCGCGGTGAGCTCGGCGAGGGTCCGTTCGGCCGCACCCGCCGCGGCGTCCCGGTCGAAGACGGGGCCGCCGGACAGCATCGAGGAGACCATCGTCCAGCCGTGCACGATCCGCAGCCGTGCGCCGGGCCGGGACGCGGCAGTGGCGAAGGCGAAGGCGAGCACGTCCTCGCTGCTCTCGTCGGCGGCCACGCCGACGACGATGTCCGAGGACGTCTCCTGCCGGCTCTCCTCGGGCGGTTCGCCGTGGACGACGACGACGGGGCACTTGGCCATCGAGGCGATCGCCATGCTGTCGGAGCCGAGCAGCAGCGAGCGGAAGCCGCCCAGACCCCGTGAACCGACGACGACCAGGGACGCGTCACGGCTGAGCGAGGTGACCGCCGCCGAGGGATAGTCCATCGGGGTGAGCGTGGTCGGGTGCAGGTCCGGGGCGACCCGGGACACCCTTCGCACGCACAGGGTGAGCAACTCCTCCGCCTCGCGTCGCTGCGTCTCCCGGACCGCGTGCGGCATCGGTGTGCGGGCGTGCACGACGACGAGCGCGAGCCCGCGGCGCACCGCTTCGTGGGCGGCCCAGTCCAAGGCTTCGAGACTGTGCGACGAGCCGTCGACAGCTGCGATCACGGGAGGCTCGGTGGTCATGGTTTCCTCCAACTTCCTGCGGTACGCGTTCCAGGCTGGTACGCGCGCACGGCGTGCGGCAGGGACTTTCGGCCCCATCTGCCGGAGGATCCGGCCCCTGCCCGGGTCGGCCCGCGCCACGGCCCGGGCCGTGTCCGCACGGCAGGTCCGGCGGCTCGTGCGAGGCCATCGGCACTCCGGGGCAAAGGCCGGTGCCGAGCCGGACCGTCGGCGGCCCCGGCCCACCGGACAAGC
Source organism: Streptomyces sp. NPDC056061 (assembly GCF_042266885.1). NCBI lineage: Bacteria > Bacillati > Actinomycetota > Actinomycetes > Kitasatosporales > Streptomycetaceae > Streptomyces > Streptomyces sp. NPDC056061. Next base: position 43,667 of record NZ_JBHJWQ010000038.1, read on the forward strand.
CGACATCACCCGAATCGCCCGATACTGGGACCATGGCACAGAAAACGACCCGACCGCATGCTCCGTCGACACTCTCCGTCAAGGGCCGGGACATCCGGATGCGCACCATCGGAATCGTGGTACTGGCGGCCGCCGCGATCTGGTTCATCGCGGCGAACACCGCGTCGGTGGACATCCGTCTGTGGATTCCGGTCCTCACCCTGCCGCTCTGGGCGGTGCTGGCCGCGACGCTGCTGGCGGGAATGGCCATCGGAGGGCTGATCGTCCGCCGTCGGGCCAGGCGCTGAGCCCCTCACGACGGGCGGCCCGGTCCGGCGCCGTCACCGGCTGAGGGCATCGGCCCCGCCGTCGGGGCGCCGTCGTCCGGCCAAGTCGTGCGCGACGGGCGTCGGTCCGACGGCGCTAGGCCGTGTCTGACAATTCCACGCGGGCGGGCGCCGCCCCGCACGGGCCCTCGCCGCGTTGCCGAAAAGCCCTGGTAGCTCCGCTACAAGGACTTCCCGGCGCCTTGCGATGCACCGCACAGGACGACGCCCGCTGATCCACGCGGAATTGTCAGACACGGCCTAGCCCGCCGACTCACCGGCATGCGGGCTCAGCACCCCGGCCGCCACCAGCGCGAACAGAACCAGTCCGAGGAGCACGCGGTAGATCACGAACGGCATGAAGCTCTTGGTCGTGATGAACTTCATGAACCAGGCGATGACGGCATAGCCCACGCCGAACGCGATGACCGTCGCGAAGATCGTCGGCCCCCACGCCACATGGCCCTCGCCCGCGTCCTTCAGCTCGAAGACGCCCGATGCCAGCACCGCCGGGATCGCCAGCAGGAACGAGTAGCGCGCGGCGGCCTCGCGCGTATAGCCCATCAGCAGACCGCCGCTGATCGTGGCGCCGGAACGGGAGACACCCGGGATGAGCGCCATCGCCTGGCAGAAACCGAAGATCAGGCCGTCCTTGACGCCCAGCTCCCTGAGTGTCTTGCGCTCCTTGCCGGCCCGGTGCTTCCCGCCCCCCTCGTCGCGGGCGGCGAGGCGGTCGGCGAAGCCGAGGACGAGGCCCATCACGATCAGCGTGGTGGCGATCAGCCGCAGGTCGCGGAACGGCCCCTCGATCTGGTCCTTGAGCGTCACGCCGAGCACGCCGATGGGGATGGACCCCACGATGACCAGCCAGCCCATCTGGGCGTCGTGGTCGCCGCGCATCGACCGGTCGACCAGCGAGCGGAACCAGGCCGAGACGATCCGCACGATGTCCTTGCGGAAGTAGATGAGGACGGCCGCCTCCGTGCCGATCTGGGTGATGGCGGTGAACGCCGCGCCGGGGTCGTGCCACCCGGCGAACGCCGCGGTGAGCCGCAGATGCGCGCTGGAGGAGATCGGCAGGAACTCGGTGAGTCCCTGAACAAGGCCCAGGACGAACGATTCGAACCAGTTCATGGGGCTGTGGCCATCCCGGAGGTGTTCGTGCATCGGCCGACAGCCGTCGGGGCCGTCGGAAGCATGCGGATATGCGGTCAAAAGAGGGCAGGGTCGTATCAGGCCCGGAGACCCTCGGTCGGTCGCGGGCAGGGTATCGCCCCTGGATGAACAGGGGGGTGTGCACCCCGTGCAGGGAGCGGTCCCGCGGACCGATGCCGCGTACCGGAATCACTCGGCGAGGCGGTGCCGCCTGCGCCAGGCGACGACTGCCGCGCCGAGGCCCGTCAGCACGATGAACGCCATCGCGGCGAGGAAGACGGGCGACGACGGCGACGCGGCAGTGCTGCCCGCGATCACGTAGGCGGCGGTGTTCGGGACCGAGCCCAGCCCCGTCGCCGCCAGGAACGCCGGGTACCCCATGCGCGACACCGCCGCGCAGTAGTTGGCCGCCGCGAACGGCACACCCGGGAACAGCCGCAGCGCCAGCATCGAGCGGAAGCCGTGTCGGCTCAGCTGACCGTCCGCGGCCTTCAGCCAGCGGCCCCGCAGCAGCGTGCGGAGCGCGTCCTGCCCGAGCACCCTGCCCAGGGCGAACGAGACGCCCGCGCCGAGCACCGTCCCCGCGAGGGCGGCGGCCAGCCCCGCCTGCGAACCGAAGAGCGCCCCGGCCGCGACGTTGAGCAGCGGCCGCGGCACGAAGGCCACGGTGCACACGCCGTACGCCGCGCCGAACAGCAGCACCGCGATCGTGCCGCCGCTCAGCCGGCCCGGCCGGCCACCGGTCAGCAGCCGCTGCGGCTCGAACAGCAGCATCGCCACCGCGGCGGCCAGCAGCACCACGACGAGCAGCGACAACCGGGACCAGGGCGAGAGCAGCGCCCTCGTGCAGCGCGCGGCGAGGCCGTCGGCGGGCCGGGCGGCGGGGACGGGGTCGAGCATGCGGGGAGACTAACCGACGCCCGTACGTGATCGCCTCGGCGCGGACGGTGCCGCGGGAACGCCTGGCATCGTCCCGGTGAACGGGCGGCGCCCGCGCCCGCGCCCCTGCCCCGGCCGCCGTCCTCGCGGGAAAATCATTCGACGCCGCCGTGCGCCCCGGCCATCATCGGAGCCATGTTCCGGTACACCTTCCTCGCAGCGCGGTCCGCAGTCGCGGACGCGCCGAAGGCTGCCGCGAACCCCGTCACCGCATCGGCGTCCGCCGCAGCCGTGTGCGTCGCACCCGCGGCCTCCTTCGGCGGCGCCCGAAGCTGACCCTCCTCCGACAGTCCGGCGGACCCCGCAGGGGGAGGGTCGGCAGGGCCCTGGGGTCTTCTCTCAGCTTCGAATCCAAGGAACCAGTCATGCCCAAGACGGCATACGTACGGACCAAGCCGCACCTCAACATCGGCACCATGGGCCACGTCGACCACGGCAAGACCACCCTGACCGCCGCCATCACCAAGGTCCTCAGCGAGCGCGGAACCGGCACCTTCGTCCCGTTCGACCGGATCGACCGGGCGCCGGAGGAGAGCCGGCGCGGCATCACCATCAACATCGCGCACGTCGAGTACGAGACCGACACCCGCCACTACGCGCACGTCGACATGCCCGGACACGCCGACTACGTCAAGAACATGGTCACCGGAGCCGCCCAGCTCGACGGTGCCATCCTCGTCGTCTCCGCGCTGGACGGCATCATGCCGCAGACCACCGAACACGTGCTGCTCGCCCGGCAGGTCGGCGTCGACCACATCGTCGTCGCCCTCAACAAGGCCGACGCGGGCGACCCCGAGCTGACCGACCTCGTCGAGCTGGAGATCCGCGAACTCCTCACCGCGCACGGCTACGGAGGCGACTCCGTGCCCGTCGTACGGGTGTCGGGGCTCAAGGCCCTGGAGGGCGAGCCCCGTTGGACGGCGGCCGTCGACGCCCTGCTGGACGCCGTCGACACGTACGTGCCGATGCCGGTCCGCTACACCGACGCGCCGTTCCTGCTGTCGGTGGAGAACGTCCTGACCATCACCGGCCGGGGCACCGTCGTCACCGGGGCCGTCGAACGCGGCACCGTTCGGGTCGGCGACCCGGTCTCGGTGCCGGGCCCGGACATCGAGACCGTCGTCACCGGGCTGGAGACCTTCGGCAAGCCGATGGAGGCCGCGCAGGCCGGTGACAACGTGGCCCTGCTGCTGCGCGGGGTCGAACGCGACCGGGTCCGCCGCGGCCACGTGGTCGCCGCGCCCGGCAGCGTGACGCCGAGCCGGCGCTTCGCGGCGCAGGTGTACGTCCTGTCGGCGCGCGAGGGCGGCCGGACCACCCCGGTCACCACCGGCTACCGGCCGCAGTTCTACCTCCGCACCGCGGACGTCGTGGGCGACATCGACCTCGGCGCGGTGGCGGTGGCACGCCCCGGGGACACGGTCGACGTGACCGTCGAACTGGGCCGTGACGTACCGCTGGAGACCGGACTCGGCTTCGCGATCCGCGAGGGCGGCCGCACCATCGGCGCGGGCACCGTCACCGAACTGCTCTGACCACCGGCTGCGTCGGGCCCGCCTTCCCCACCCCGGGGGAGGTGGGCCGTGGGCCGTGGGCAAGACTGACGGCATGACGGATACAGCACTGGTACTCGGTGCCGGCGGAGTCACCGGCAGCGCCTGGGAGACCGGCATTCTGCACGGGCTCGCGGAGGCGGGCACGGACCTCACCACCGCCGACCTGATCATCGGGAGTTCGGCCGGCGCGGTGGTCGGCGCGCAGCTGGCCTCCGGGGCACTCGGCCTCCCGGAACTGTACGCACTCCAGGTCACCGATCCGCAGGGCATGACCGGCGGACGCCTCGGTGTGCCGACCCTGCTGCGCTACGCGGGGGCGGTGCTGTCGGCACGGACCCCCGAGGCGTACGGCCGGAAGCTCGCCGCGATTGCCCGGCGGGCCCGGCCCGGCATCACGGCGGAGCAACGGCGGGCCGCGATCGCCGACCGGCTCCCGTCGTCCGACTGGCCCGAGCGCCCGCTGCTCATCACCGCCGTCGACGCGGCCACCGGCGAACTCCACGCCTTCGACAAGGACGGCGGGGCGTCGCTCGTGGACGCCGTCACCGCGAGCTGTGCGGTGCCGGCCGTCTGGCCCGTCGCCACCGCCGCCGGTCGGGCCTGGATCGACGGTGGCGTGCACTCCCCGGCCAACGCACAGCTCGCCGAGGGCTACGGACGCGTCGTCGTCATCGCCCCGACGGCGAGCGGCAACAAGGTCATCGCCTCACCGCGCGCGCAGGCGGACCGGCTCGCCGCGCGGGGCGCCCGTGTCGAGGTCATCACCCCGGACGCGGCGGCGAAGCGGGCGTTCGGCCGCAACCCGCTCGACCCGAGCCGCATGGCCGCCGCGGCCCGTGCCGGGCTGGCCCAGGCGGCGGCGCACGCCGCCGCCGTCGCCGCGGTCGTGAGCACCTGATCCGGCACCCCACAATGGGGGAGTGAACGAGCCGATACCCGTCATCCGGGACGTGGACCAGGGCACCGCGAGACTCCTGCCCGATGTGGACCGGGACAGGGCCTGGCTGCTCACCGTCGACGGCGCGCCCCAGTCGTACGTCGACCTCGACGCACCGGAGCACCTCGAATTCGAGTACGTGCGACGGCTCGCCCACGTCGTGGACTGCGTCGCGGCACCGGGCGCGCCGCTCGACGTGCTCCATCTCGGCGGCGGCGCACTCACCCTGCCCCGCTACGTCGCCGCGACCAGGCCGGGCTCCCGGCAGGACGTCGCCGAGGCCGACCTCGGGCTGCTCGCGCTGGTCGCCGAACGCCTCCCGGTCGCCGACGACGCCCACATCGCCGTGCACGGCACGGACGCCCGCGACCGGTTGGAACGGACCCCGCCCGGCTCCGTAGACGTCCTGATCGCGGACGTCTTCGGCGGCTCCCGGGTGCCCGCCCACCTCACCAGCGTCGAGTACGCGCGGGCCGCACGCCGGGCACTGCGCGACGGCGGAACCTACGCCGCCAACCTCGCGGACGGTGCGCCCTTCGCCTTCCTCCGCTCGCAACTGGCCACCTTCGGGGCCGTCTTCGAGGAACTCGCGCTGATCGCCGAGCCGTCGGTGCTGCGCGGCCGCCGCTTCGGCAACGCCGTGCTCGTGGCCTCCCGGCACCCCGTCGACATCGCGGCCCTGGCCCGTCGCTGCGCGGCCGACGCCTTCCCCGCCCGGGTCGAGCACGGTCCGTCGCTCGACAGGTTCACCGGGGCCGCCCGACCGGTCGGGGACGGCGAGGCGGTCGCCTCACCCGAGCCGCCCGAGGGAGCCTTCCGGATCGGTTGAGAGCGGCCGGTCCGCCCCGCGGCCCGTCACGACCGCGGGGGCGTCGGCACGCGTCAGCCGGCGCACATCGGGAACGAACAGCACGGCGCCGGTGACCACCACGATCAGCACGGCGCAGCCCCACAGCGCCCGGTCCCGACCGATCAGGGACTCCACCGGGCCGGCGAGCGCGGTGGCGACCGGCATCATGGCCACCGAACCGAACCAGTCGTAGGCCGAGACCCGCGACAGCTTCTCCTCCGGGATCTCCTGATGCATGGTCGTCATCCAGGCGACCCCGAAGACCTCGATGGCGACACCGCTGACGAACATCACCACGCAGAGTCCGGTCACCGACAGCGGCACCGCGAGCCCGGCCGCCGGCAGGGCCAGCGGGAAGACGCAGAGGGTTCCGGCCAGCAGCATCCGCCGGGGCTTCCAGCGGGTCATCAACAGCGCCCCGCTGAGCGTGCCGGCGCCGAAGGCGGCGAGCGCGAAGCCCCAGGGCCGCGCGCCGCCGAGGTCGTCCCGGGCGACGAGCGGCCCGTACACCGATTCGGTGGCCCCCACGGCGGCGACCACCACGGAGAACTGGGCGACGATGCTCCACAGCCACGGGCGGCCGATGAACTCGCGCCAGCCGTCGCGCAGATCGGAGAACAGACCACCGCCCGGTTCCCGCGCGGGTATGTGACCGACGTCCAGGAAGGCGCGCAGCGCCCCGGCCACCGCGAAGGCGGCGGCGTCGACGGCGAGCACCCAGCCGGGGTCCATCGCCGCGATCATGGCACCGCCGAGCGCGGCGCCACCGATCGTCGCCCCCTGCACGGCCATCCGGAAGAGCGCGAAGGCCCGGCTCGCCCGTTCCCGGTCGACGCTCGACATCAGCATGCCCTCGGCCGCCGGATTGAAGAACGCCTGACCGGTCCCGCAGAGGGCGGTGAGCAGCATCATCTGCCACAGCTGCGGTTCACCGGCCAGCACCAGCCAGGCGAAGGCGGCCTGTGACACGCAGTTCAGGGCGTTCGCGGCGACCATCACCCGGTGGCGCGGCCACCGGTCGGCGACCGCGCCGCCGATCAGCAGGAAGAGCACGAGCGGCACGGCCCGGGCGGCGGCCACCAGACCGACGTCGCCGCCGTCGCCGCCCGTCTGCAGAACGGCGAACGCCGCCGCGATCAGGGCGCCGTGGGTACCGAGGCCCGTGATGACCGCGGCGGCGGTCAGCAGTCGGTAGTTGCGGCCCGAGGGGCGCGCGGGAAGTCCGGGAGCGGAGGCGGCAGTCACCACGGGACTATCGCCGCCGCGGCCCGGTCGCGCCACCGAATTATCCGGAGGCTGCGGGCAGCGCGTCGGCGACCGGCCGCCTCCCGGCCGAGGGAGGGGTCAGGAGGACGGGGCGACGTCCACCAGCCGTACGGTGCTCAGGATCTTCTCGATCGTGGCGTCCGGGAGTTCGTCCTTGACACCGGCGGCCCCGTACAGGACCCAGGAGGCGAACTCGCCCTTCTTGTTCTTGAAGGTGAACGCGATCGTCTTGCCGTCGGTCTCGCACTTCTTCCGCTTCGTGACGTTCGGAGCGGCCGCGGTGACGACCTGGCCGGTGAGTCCCGACTTGGTGGTGTACTGCTTGGCCGGCGTGAACGTGATGGTGCTCTGCGGCATGTGCTGCGCGTACGCGGCCCACGCCCAGGTGCCGGCCTCGCTGTGGGCGTTCTTGGCGGCGTCGGTGGCGCCCTGGGCGCCCCGGGTGCCCGCGCTGGCCAGGCTGTAGGTCTCCTGGGTGCCGTCCTTGTCGAAGTCGTCCACGCACCACTTCTTCTGGAGGTAGGACGGCGCGGAGAAGCCGATCAGCGGCGAACCGTCCCCCTTCTTCTCGTCCTCGAAGAACGAGAACGTGCCGGGGGTGCCGACCTCCCAGTCCCCGGGCACGTCGAACTGCGTGCCCCACTTGGGGTTGGTCACCACCTTCCAGCCCGCGATGAGGGGCTTGGTGTCCTCGGCGTCACGCGGGTTCGCCTCGGGCGAGGCGGTGGACTCGGAGGGGTCGGCCGACGCCGACGCGTTCTTGTCGCCGGCCACGTCCTTCTCCTTGTCGTCGTCCTTGTTCAGTACCACGACACCGGTGACGGCGGCCGCCACGACGACCGCGGTCGCCGCGACGATCGCGACGACGGTGGTCTTCTTCCTATTGCCGCCGGGCTCCGGAGCCCCCGGCGGACCGGGAACCGCGTACTGCGGAACGGTCGGCTGCTGGTACGGGTTCGGCTGCGGGTAGCCGGGCTGCTGGCCCTGCGGCGGGTACCCCTGAGGCTGCCCGGGCTGTCCCTGCTGCTGATATCCCGGTTGGTGGTAGGGATTCGGCTGCTGGTACCCCGGCTGCTGATACGGGTTCTGACTCTGGTCCTGCGGGTTCTGCTCGCCCCCGGGCGGCTGCTGTCCTGGCCACATGGCCAGTAACGATAGAGGGGTGGTGGCCGGTCTGCTACGCCCGCCCCCGTGAGCGGACGGTGCAGGGGACCCGGCAACGACGTGCGCGGCGGGGGGTCCGGCGACCCCGTACGGCGACGCCGGGATGGCCCAAGAGATTTACCGATGAGTAACATCAAGGCATGAGCGCTGATCAGATGACCGTCGGCGAGATGCTCGCCGCGACGGTTCCCATGGCCCGCACCCTGCGTCTGGAGTTCCTGGAGACGACCGCCGATCGTGCGGTCGTCCGGCTGCCGGACCAGGCCGAGTACCACAACCACATCGGCGGTCCGCACGCCGGCGCGATGTTCACGCTCGCGGAGTCGGCGAGCGGCGCGATCGTCCTCGCCGCCTTCGGCGACCAGTTGTCCCGTGCCGTGCCGTTGGCGGTGAGGGCGGAGATCGGTTACAAGAAGCTCGCCAAGGGCGAGGTCACGGCGACGGCGACCCTGGGCCGTCCGGCCGCCGACGTCGTCGCGGAACTGGACCGCGGGGAGCGGCCCGAGTTCCCCGTGGCCATCGAGATCCGGCGCGCGGACGGTGCGGTGACCGGTGAGATGACGGTGGTCTGGACGCTGCGTCCGCAGAACTGACATCCGGTCGCCCGCGCGGGGCCGCCGCTCCCTCCGGAAGGAGGCGGGCGGCGGCCCCGCGTCCGTCCGGATGGCGGGGGCGGCCCGACGGGTAGCATTCCCGCCGTGCGCCGAGGAGTTGACCGGCGGGCAACCGGAAATCGGCACAGGAGGAAGCGGCGTTGCACATCCAGGAATGGCTGGAGACCGTCCCCGCGATCAGCGTGTACGTCCTGGTGGGCGTCGTCATCGGACTGGAGAGCCTCGGCATTCCGCTTCCGGGCGAGATCGTCCTGGTCAGTGCGGCGCTCCTGGCTGCCGGGCACGACGGAGTCAATCCCTGGATCCTGGCGGCCTGCGCGTCGGTGGGCGCGGTCGTCGGCGACTCGATCGGCTACGCCATCGGCCGCAAGGGCGGGCGCCCCCTGCTCGTCCGGCTCGGCGGGAAGTTCCCCAAGCACTTCGGCGAGAGCCAGATCGCCATGGCCGAGCGTTCGTTCCAGAAGTGGGGCATGTGGGCGGTGTTCTTCGGCCGTTTCGTCGCACTGCTCCGGATCTTCGCGGGTCCGCTGGCCGGTGTGCTGCACATGCCGTACTGGCGGTTCCTGATCGCCAACGTGCTCGGCGGGATCGTCTGGGCCGGTGGCACCACGGCCGTCGTCTACTACGTGGGAGTCGTCGCCGAGGAGTGGCTCAAGCGGTTCTCCTATCTCGGCCTGGTGGCGGCGGTGCTGGTCGGCGTCACCTCGATGCTGGTGCTGAGGAGCCGGGCCGAGAAGGCGGCGGCCCGGGTCGCGGCGGCCGTGGCGTCACCGGACGCGGGGGCGGCGCCGGCCGCGGACTGACCGGTCGTGCGGGCCGGGCCGCGGGGCGGTGCGCTCCGCGGGGCCCCGGGCGCGCCGGTCGACCGCGATGCGTCGCGCCCGGGACTCCCGGTGGGCGTCCCGGGGCCGTCGCGCTCCCGCGCCTCGTGAATTCCTCCGCAGGGCCCTCAGCCCTCGTGCGCCCGGCGGTGTGTCCGGGCCAGCCCCACGTAGGCCGCCGCGTTGAACCCGATGCCTTCGAGTTCCTCCTCGGTCAGCCGGCGCCTGACCTTGGCGGGTACCCCCGCGACCAGCGATCCCGGCGGAATCTGCATGCCCTGGGGGACCAGCGCCTGGGCCGCGATCAGCGAACCGGCCCCGATGCGCGCGCCGTTGAGCACCGTGGCCCCCATGCCGACCAGGACGTCGTCCTCGACCGTGCAGCCGTGGAGCACCGCGTTGTGCCCGACCGTGACGCGATCGCCGACCGTGACGGGGAATCCGGGGTCCACGTGGACACTGCAGTTGTCCTGGATGTTGCTGTCGGCGCCGATCACGATGGGACCGCAGTCGGCGCGCAGCACGGCGTGGTACCAGACGCTGGAGCCCGCCGCCATCGTGACCTCTCCGATCACGACGGACGTCGGCGCGGTGAAGGCATCCGCGTCGATCTCCGGCTCCGTGCCGTTGATTCCCGTGACCAACGCCTGCTCTGCCATCGCCCGTTCCTCCGTGTTCGGATGGTGCGCGCCCGTGGATGCCCGATCGCGTCGGAGGAACGGTATGCGACGGGCGGCGGCGCACCGGCGAGTGGGGTGAACATCACAGGTGGTCGCGGTGATCGAGGCCCACGCCGCCGACTACCGTGTGCGGGTGCCGAAGAACAGGAACACGTTCTCCTCCCTCGCCGCCTGGCGGCGGCGCGTCGTCTCCCGAGCCGTCCACCGTGGCTGGCGCTGGGTGCGCGAGGCGGGCGCGGTCACCGCGGAACACCCCGGCGGACTGCGGTTCGGCCGGATCGGTGCGGGCACCCGGCTGGCCTTTCCACAGGGCACCGTCTTCGGCGAACCGTGGATCGAACTCGGCGCCCACTGCGTGATAGGCGAACAGGTCACGCTGACGGCCGGACTCATGCCCGACCTGGACCTCGGACCGGAGCCGATCCTGACCCTGGGGGACGGAGTCGTGCTCGGCCGGGGCAGCCATGTCGTCGCCGACACCAGGGTGACCATCGGCTCGGACACCTACTGCGGGCCCTACGTCTACATCACGTCCACCAACCACAGCTACGACGATCCGCACGAGCCGATCGGACGGCAGTGGCCCCGCATGGAACCGGTCGCCATCGGACCCGGCTGCTGGATCGGTACCGGTTCGGTGATCCTCCCGGGGGCCGTTCTCGGCCGCAACGTGGTGGTGGCCGCGGGCGCGGTGGTGAGGGGCGAGGTGCCCGACCACGCCGTGGTGGCCGGCGCCCCGGCCCGGGTCGTGCGCAGCTGGGACCCGGAGAAGGGGTGGCAGCCCCCGTTGCGCACCCCCGCGCCGGTGCCGATACCCCCGGGGGTCACCCCCGCGCAGTTGCTCGCGCTGGCGGATCCGGGCGAGACACCGGGGCCGTCCGGCGGCTGAGCACGAACGGGTCCGCCCCGACCGGCCGCGAGCGGCACCGCACGGGCCGCATCTCCCTGCCGCGATCGGCTCGATCCGTCGCCCCGCCCGTCGCCCCGCCCGTCGCCGGGGCCGGGGCCGGGGGCAACGGCAACCGACGGGAGCACGCCGTCCGTCAGCCGTGCACGGGGACGTGCCCGTGCGGCCGGGCCGGGCCGTCCGTACCGGCCCGGTGCGACGGCAACCAGCGGGAGGCGAAGTCGACGGCCTCGGCCAGTGCGAAGAGCCGACTCGTCGACGAACCGACCGGACCGGTCCGTACGGCCGTGCCGCCGTCCGAACGGGCGAAGTCCTCACCCAGCACGGCGAAGTCGCTGTCGTCCAGGGCGACGTCCTCGTACTCCCACCACTGTCGCCGCCCCCCGGTCCGCACCACGCAGCGGTAGTTGCGCCGCGGCGGGGACGGCACCCGGTACTCGCCCAGGTGGAACGCGGTACAGGTGTCGAACCCGGTGCCCAGCATCAGCACCTGGGCCCGCAGCTCGTGGAGACGGGCCAGCGGCGAGTCCTCGCCGAGATGGCAGTCCGCCCGGTGACCGGCCACCACCCTGCGGGACAGCCGTCCGAGCGCCGCGAAGGATGTCTGCGGGTGGTCGCTGCGCAGCGCGCCGTCGCTGAGCCGCACGGTCTCCGAGAGCCGGCCCATCGACGTCGCGGCCGACGTCGCCGGGTCGAAGGGCGGCATGCTCGCCCGCACGGCCTCCCGCTCCCGGTCGCTCAGACCACGCACGCGGCTGCGATAGTGCGGGGAGGTGTCGGAGTTCTCCGGGGTGAACGACGGGACCACGAGCGTGCCGCGCGGGCCGAGCGCGTCCCGCAGGGCCCCCACCACCGCCCGCACCCCACCGCTCACCGGGCCCACCGCGCGCATCGAGGCGTGCACCAGGAGGACACCGCCCCGCTCCAGGCCGAGCGAGGACAGCTGACCCGCGAGCCCCGCTCGGCTGTGGCGGACCGTCGGCGCAGTCGTAGTCGTCACGGCCGGTCATTCTCCCAGCCGCGTGTCGCGTACGACACCACGCACACCTGGACGGAGGGTGAGGCTCCGGTGCGGGACCCGTACCGGGGCCCCGGCCGCGGAAGCCCCCTGGGGGCTGTCCCGCAATCCGTCGCGCGCCCGGCAGGGATTACGGGACAGCTCTCAGCGGCTCAGCGCGGGGATCTCGATCGCGGGGCACCGGAGGTGCGCCTCCCTAGGTACAGTGTGATCGAGGAGGAACTACTCCGTAGGGGTGGCAATGCAGCAGAGAGAAGACG
>NZ_JBHJWQ010000039.1:0-5017 GCF_042266885.1 Streptomyces sp. NPDC056061
AGGGCTGATCCCCTCCCGTTCCTCCCTGTTTCTTCCTGCTTCCTCGACGGTCCGGGGCCGTGTGGTGCCACATCCACCACACGGCCCCGGACCGTCTGCGATCACCGTTGACGCGCGATGTACGGCCCTATAGCTTCACCATGCGAACCCTTGCTTCCGGGAAGCGGAAACGATCTGGCTCTGGAGGGTGTGGACATGGGACAGCAGGAGCAGGTGGCGACGAGCCTCGCCGGAGCGGTCGGCGCCGAGATCGGCGCCTCCCTCGCCGCCGTCGACGCCGAACTCGCCCGCCGGTACCCGGGAGACCCGGGCACACGCCAACCGGTCCACACCGTCTACGTCCCGGGCGACGTGTTCGCCTCGGACACCATCCGCTCCTGGGGCGACCGGGCACTGGACGCCCTGGACGAGCACGCCCCCGACGCGGAGTCCTTCGCCGCCGTCCTCGGCATCCCCGACGAGCTCGCCGCACCGGTCCACGACCGGGTGCGCGCCAAACTGGAACGCGAACCCGTCGAGGACCTGCGCATCGACTTCGAGGACGGCTACGGCAACCGCCCCGACGCCGAGGAGGACGAGGCCGCCGCCCGAGCCGCCCGGCTGGTCTCGGAGGCGTACGCGAACGGCGCGGCCGCCCCGTACATGGGCATCCGCATGAAGTGCATGGAGGCCGCCGTGCGCGACCGCGCCATCCGCACCGCGGACATCTTCCTCACCGGCCTGATGCGGGCAGGCGGTCTGCCCGACGGACTGGTGCTCACTCTTCCCAAGGTGACCTACCCCGAGCAGGTCACCGCGTTCGTACGGCTCCTCCAGGCGTTCGAGGAGGCACACGGGCTGCCCGCCGGCCGGCTCGGCTTCGAGATCCAGATCGAGACGAGCCAGTCCATCCTCGCCGCCGACGGCACCGCCGCCGTCGCCCGCATGATCGACGCCGCGCGGGGCCGGGCCACCGGCCTGCACTACGGGACGTTCGACTACAGCGCCTGCGTCGGGGTCGGCGCCGCCCATCAGGCCAGTGACCACCCGGCCGCCGACCACGCCAAGGCGGTCATGCAGGTCGCCGCGGCGGGGACCGGCGTACGGGTCTGCGACGGCTCCACCAACGTCCTCCCGGTCGGTCCCACCCACCGGGTCCACGAGGCATGGCGGCTCCACCACCGCCTCACCCGCCGCGCCCTGGTCCGCGCCTACTACCAGGGCTGGGACATGCACCCGGGGCATCTGCCGACCCGGTACGCGGCCGTGTACACCTTCTACCGCGAGGGACTGGACCAGGCCGCCGAACGGCTCGCCGCGTACGTCGCCGAGGCCGGCGGCGACGTCATGGACGAACCCGCCACCGCCAAGGCGCTCAGCGGATACTTGCTGCGCGGCATCGACTGCGGTGCCCTGGACGGCGCCGAGGTCGCCCGGTTGACCGGACTGGCACGTACGGACCTCGACGCCCTCGCGTCGCCGCGCCGGGCGGAACTCACGGTGGGCCGCGTCTGAGAGTTCCCGGCCCGGTCGAGGGCGGGGGCGTTCGGCTCCGCCGCGGCCGGGCGAACAGCCCGTGCCGGGCGCCGCGTGCGTGACGGCCGGGTCACCACGCACTGCCGGGACGTACCGGCAACCGCGGATGATGGGCGGCGAGGACCTTGTTGGCGCGGGCGAGTTCCGAGAGCGCCTGTTCGCGGTCGGCCCGGTCCTCGGCGCACAGGCGCGGGCCGCGGAACCTGCGTACCTCCCGCGCGGCGCATGCGGCCTCAAGTTCCGCCCGCAGGATGTGCGGGGGGACGCAGGAGCCGATCAGTGCGGCGACCCGGTCCGGGATCGGCACGGGGACGAGGAGGTGCGAGGCGGTCATGGGGGGTTCCCTCTCGGATGGTCGGCCAGGAGACGGTGCGGGGCGCGGCCGCCCGGCGGGCGGCCGACTCCTCCTGTCTACGGGACGCGGTTGCTGATTTCTGGTCGGGAGCGTCTCCGTGTGGCAACCGTCTGGGAGTGACCGGCTATTTCGCCTTACTCGGGGGTAAGTTGCCCCGTGGAGCCGGGTGTGATCCGATCCCGGTCCGTCCATCCGGTGGTTCACAGGGGAACGTCGTCGTTCCGGGCGCGTAACTGGAGCCGTCGGGCACGCAGTACGGTCTCGGTCGAGAACCGGGCCTCCGGGTTCACGAGTTGTTCCCCGAAGATGGATTCCAGATTGCGCATCCGGTAACGGACCGTCTGCGGGTGCACGTCGAGCAGTTCGCCCATCTGGGCGGCGGTGCCACGGGTGTCGAGCCAGATCCGCAGGGTCTCGATCAGTCGTTCCCGGCGATTCGCGCTGATTCCGGCGATGGGGGCGAGCTCGCGCTGCGCGAGCCGGTCGAGAAGCGCGGTGTCGGAGAGCAGCCAGAGCGTGAGCAGATGGTCCTCGCAGAGGACGATCGGTGCCTCGTCGACGACGCCCGCGTCGATGAGTTCGAGCACACGACGGGCCCATCGGATCGAGTCCGAGGCCATGGCGGTGGGAACGGTGAGACCGACGGCGGCGCGGGTGTCCAGGAGCGCCCGGTCGAGCATGCGTCTTCGCGCATCGTCGAGCGGTCCCGGGATCAATAAGTGGGGCTGGGGATCGGTGAAGTCGACGAGGACGTCCCGGTCGGCGCCGCGGCACCCCGGGTCCGCCGACGGGCGTACCGCCACGAGCGTCACTTCGTCGGGCATGGTCCAGCCGGTCTGTTCGCACAGCTCGGCGATGGCGGTCCGGGGCGCGGGACGTCCGGCGAGTATCAGATGCAGCAGGCGTCTTCTGAGCGTGCCCGTGTGGTCTGTTGAGGCCGCCCGGACCTCCAGGTATCCCTCGCGGGACAGTTTCTCGAGCTCGTCGACGTAGGCGAACAGGGCGTCGGCGAAGGTGAGCATCATCGTGGGGGAGAGGTTGTGGCGTCGGCCGACCTTCTTGGCCCGGCGCAGCGCGATCCGGGCCCCCAGCCGGTAGGCGCCGTGCAACTGGTCCAGGCTCCGGCCCTCGTACGCCTCGAACCGGCCGAACCTCCGGCACATCTCGTCCCGCAGGGCGGAAGGAGCGGTCGGCTCGGCGACCTGTTCCACGAAGACGGAGATGCTCTGCTCCACGCCCACGCGGATACCCTGTCCGTACGGACCGTCGAGCAGCCGTGCGTACTCGGGGTAGGTGCGGGTGACCTCCAGCCCGATCTCCTTGACCAGGCCGGGTATTTCGGGACGCACGATCGCAGCGAACTCCTGCGGCAGCGGTCCGAGCGGTTCTCCGAGTTCCGAGGGTTGTGCAACTCCCGGCATTCCTCTGTCCCTTGCTCTCCGGCGCCCGATGGGGGGTGGGCCGTGGGAGGAGCGCTCCCAAGCCGTCAGGTGCGTACCAACGTGGGCTGCTGAAGATAGTCGACGTGCGCGGCTGTGGACACAGGCACGACAGGACGAGATGTAAGGGGCACCTACCGGGGCGAAGGGCGCGGGTCACCAAGACTCCCGGACCCAAGGGCTCCGGTTGTGCGGGACGGGGCGCCTTCGATTTCGGCGTTCCATGAAAAGAATTCCTGGAGGGCCCGGGAAAACTTGTACCGTCCTCGCCCGTGGGGAATGCGATACGACTGCTGCGGAGCCGACAAGTCGACCGCCTCGATGCCTGGAAGTCAAGAGGAGAGGCGGTATTCCGGTGGCCCGGTGGCATTCCGTGGCGATCGCCGACGTCCCCGGTTCTCCCCGGTGCCGGGGCGGTCGGCCAAGGGTGCGGCCGGGCGGGATCACGAGGGGGGCGGCCGGAATGCGAATCGGCCACGATCGCCCGGCGACTCGTCAGTTTGTGAGTGCCGCTTCCGGATGTGGGTGCCGTCGCGCAGTCATGGGCCGACGGGGCGGCGGAGAGATCCTTCCGGGGCTGTGACGTGGGGAGTTGTCGGCCGGTCGGAGAAGGGGCGGAGGGATGGGCGGAAGTGGATGGGCGGTCGACGAGCCACTTGTTGCTCACTTCCGGACAAGAATCCTGAGGGCTTCTGCGCATTGCGCAACAAATTTGTTGGCCGAGATTCATGCTTCCGGAGATTCTTCGCCCCGAGTGTTGCGGAGCCACGTTACTCGACCGTAGCGTCTTCGCCGAAAGCAAGTGGTCGCGCAGTCGGTCAGGTTGGACTGCCACTTCTCTGTCCTGTGCCCCCATCGGAGTTCCAGCCATTTTCGGCGGGACGGGTTCTCCGCATGGGTCACGCCTTCTGAAGGGAAATGGAACCGTGAACACCCTTGCACGCAGAGCCGCATTCGTCACCGCCGCACTCGGCGCGGCCATCGGCATGACGGTGTCGTCGGCCTCGGCCACCGCCACCTCGCACTCCTGGACGGTCAGCCCGGGCGGTGCGTTCACCGCCAAGGCCACCCTTCCGACCCTGGACGTCCCCCTCGTCCAGCTCGTCTGCGACTCCTCCTCGGTGACGGCCGGGACGCTCCAGACGACCAGCGCCGACGGGGTCGGCATCGGGAGCATCAACACCATCACGTTCACCGGCTGCGACGTGGGCGGCATCGCCTTCAACGTCTCGATGAAGGCGTCGCCCTGGAAGATCAACGTCATCCAGCCCAACGCCACGCACACGGACTGGGTCGACGGAACCGTCAGCGACATCTCGGCGCACATCTCCGGCGTCGGCTGCAACGCGGACTTCACGGGCAAGGTGTACGGGCACTACGACAACACCAAGGGCGCCCTCGTCATCGACGGCACGGGAAGCGACCTGAAGGCGTCCAACGCCAGCTGCCTCGGCCTCATCAGCAACGGCGACGTGGCCGGCTTCAACGCCGAGTACGTGGTGAGCCCGAAGCAGAAGATCACCGCCACGTCGTAATACGGCGACTCGCGGCGGGATCGGCCCGGAGCACATCCGGGCTCGGGTTGGGGGGGGGCCGGGGGGCGCCCCCCACCCCCCCCGGCGGGGGAGGGCCGCCCCGCCCCCCCCGGCGGGGGGCGGGGGGGTGTAAAAAAAAGAGAGGGGCGGCCGGAAAAATAGTGTTTGTTTGG
>NZ_JBHJWQ010000039.1:5027-55444 GCF_042266885.1 Streptomyces sp. NPDC056061
CTCACCACCGGGGGGGGGGGGGGGGGGGGGCCCGGGGCCCCCCCCCCAACCCGAGCGGCCGTTCACGGCCTCCCCGGCACGACGGTCGCGGGCCCATCGGACCGGCGCCCGCGACGGCACAGCAACGGTCAACTCGACACCCCGCATCGGGGAGGACGGCGCCAGAATGAATGTGAAGCCCATGGTCACCGACGGCAGGCGCTCGGTGCGCCTGGCATCGGTCGCCACCGTCACGCTCCTTGCAGGACTGCTGTCCGGGTCCGGGTCCGCGGCCGAGGAGGGGGGCGCCGCGGTGGCCGTGGACTACGACTGCGCCCTGCCGGGCCGGACCGGCCGGGTCACGGTCGGGGTCACCACGGACTTCCCGGAATCGGGAACCGCCGGGACACCGCTGGAATCCGGTCCGGTGACGGTCGACGTGCGGCTTTCGCGGGCGGACGTGGAGGCGCTGGTGCCGACCGGCACGGAGGTGGTCGCGAGCACGGCGACGCTCGACGTGGAGGTCGGGCAGAAGGATCGCTCGGCCACCGCGCGGTGGACGAATCTGGCCGCCCCGAACTCCGAGGTGCCCGCCGACGGGGACATGAGCCTGGTGCACACGGGGGCCGTTCCCTCGGTGACACTGCCGGCCGAGGGCGACGCCACCTTCACCGCGGGCCGTCTCACCGTCGAACTGCGCGCCGTCACGGACGGAGGACGGGAGGCCGCACCGGACTCCGGCATGCGGGTCACCTGCGAACCGGGCGCGGACACCGACCGGGAACTCGCGACCGTGCCCGTCTCGCACGACGCCCCCGATCCCCGGCCGTCGCGGACCGCGGGCACCGACGGGCCCGCCGACCCGGCCGCGAAGACCGGTGACGGAATCGCCGTGGAGCCCGGGAAGGCCCTGGCGGCGGGCGAGGACCCGTGTCCGGTCGAGCCGCCCGAGGGAACGGCCGACTGGGGCGACGCGCCGAAGCCGCCGGACGGGGACCCGGTCCTGGAGGTCGACATCCCCGGCGGCGGAACGTTCGGCTGCGCCTACGCGGTCGGACTCGCCAATGTGTACAAGCTGAACGGCGCGTTGATCGTCAACGACCCGGCCAAGAATCCCGGACTGATCAGTGTGCTGGCGAACGTGCACCGGGGGCAGCGCGCGGCGAACGCGAAGGGCGGCTACTACCTGCGGCTCGACTCACTGGGGAACCTCGATCTGCCGGACGCCGATTCCACCTTCCTGACGTTCGGGTTCCAACCGGTGTCCGCGAAGGTGGAGTTCGAGAACGGGCCGCTCACGATCTCGACCGGCAACATCGGCATGGGTGCCGAGAAGAAGTACTTCGCCACGGCCTCGTTCACCCAGTCGCTGCGGATGCATGACGTGAAGGTCAACGGGACCCCGTTGGACGTGGGCCCCGACTGCCGCACCGAGAAGCCGTTCAAGGTGGTGCTGAACGGCGACTTCCCGAAGTACGTCAACGTCTTCGGCGGAGGCCCCATGAACGGGACGGTCGACATCCCCGCGTTCTCCGGCTGCGGGACCGGCGGCGAGGACCTGGACAACCTGTTCACGGCGGCCATCTCCGGCCCGGGGAACGTCATCGCGATGAACCAGGGGATGACCTGCGTCCCCTCGGACAGCAGCACCTTCTGTCCGCCGACCATGCCGACGCTGCCCGGCCAGGAGCCGCCCGTCCGCTGACCGGCGCCGTGCGCGCGTGCCGGCCGCGGTCCGCGGCCGGCGGCGGACCCGGGACGACTGTGGGGGCGTCCCGGAACGGATCGAGGGGGCCGTCCGGCCGGACGGCCCCCTCGACTGCCGGTCACGCGCGGCGGCTACCGGGCCGCCGAGTGCCAGTACTGGGACATCAGCTTGCCCGCGTCGGGGGCGACGTCGCTCGGGTTGTTGATCGTCGCCACATAGGTCTGGGCGTCGTTCAGGACCACGTTGTTGTTGCCCGAGGCGGACGGGAGCCCGGTCTTCAGGTTCACCGCCCAGTTGAGCAGGCCCAGGCCGCAGCCGGTGGCCCCCGGGACCGTGTACGCGGTGTCGGTCTGATCGGCGCCGAGGAGGCTGATGCGGCCCATGACACCGGCCGGGTTGGGGGTGCCGTCGCCGTCGAACTGCTGGGTCCCGGCGGTGGGCCGGGTCAGGTTCCGGGGGCGGAGCAGGATCGGGTCCGAGGCGGAGCCGATGTAGCACGTGTTGCCGAGGAACGGGTTCTCCAGATGAATCCGTACCGGCAGCGTGATGATCGGCTTCCCCGTGGTGACGCCCGCCATCAGCTGGAAGTCGCTGGGGTTGTCGACCGACTCGATGGTGGCGGTGACCCGGTTCAGGGAAGCGTTCGTGATCTGGTTGCAGATTCCGGTGATCACCGGAATGTCGTTGGGACACATCAGCCCGAGCAGCCCGCCGGGGATCTGCGCGGAGTCGGCCACCAGGGCGCCACCGGCGGGCGAGACCACCGTCGACCCGCCGCCGGGATGTGTGATCACGCCGACCTGGAGGTCGCTGGCACCCACCGGGACGACGCTGTTGCCGAGCTTGATGGAGCCGCTCGCCGAGTGCGAGGAGACGCAGACCGCGGTGTTGTCGCTCCCGTCGGCGGCGAGCATGGCGGGATTGTCCACCGGACACCGGCCGAACGGCGACCAGTTGCCGTTGAGCTGGGTGGCGGCGGTGGCCGAACCCACGGACGTGAAGGCGGCGAGCGCGGTGAACGAGGCCAGCAGCCCCAGGCGTGCCCGTTTCGAACCGGATCTCATGTCGTCCCCTTTTCAAGCAGCCGCCATCGGGCGGCAGGCGGGCGGATGTGCTCGGTCTTCCTGTGACGCGCCGGAGCCTTCTGCGACGCGGCGGAGCTCTCCGTGACGCACCGGAGCGGGCGTCGTCGCGGTCGCACGCGTTTCGGGTGCACAGGTCATCGGCGTGCGGCACGGGTACCGGAGCAGGGGGGAGCAATGCCGGAACGGACTCCCCGTTCACCGCGCCGTGAGGTTACTGGCGGGAAACACAGCAGCACAATCCCGCCGATTGAGATTGTTCCGTCGAAACCGGCTTCTCGTCCCGTGATGAGCGCGCCGCGCGGACGGCTTGTCACCGGGTGCGCAACATTCGACGACGGAACCGGCCATCTCCGAGAAGACCGGCCGATACGGAGGGGGTGCTGTCGTTTGTTCGTTTCCGCCGGTCCGGGCGGTCCGGTGGACAAGGCGCACGGTGTCGGCGCGCTGTTCTTCCGGGCCTCGCTCCTTGTCATACGGAGATAATTTCTCCCGCGTTCCTGCTCATTCGGTGCGCAGAAAGCCGGGGGACGCCGGGTGCCCGTGAAAACTTGGAGAACCGGTATTGCCCGGCCAGATTACCCGGCCGTAACGTCGCCCTCGCAAGCAACCCGGCAGCTCTGTCCGGCGGTTGCCCCTCTTCGGGAAAGGAGTCCTCGTCATGACCTGTACGCGGGGATTTCGCTGCCCGGAGCGCCGTCGGTCCGGACTCCGCGAGGTGCGGTGGTGCCGTTCCGGACCCGCTGCCGAGGTCCTGCGGAGTACCTGGATTCGGCCCGTGCCGGCCGCTGCGAGTGCGCATGTCCCGACAAGATCCGCACGGGAGTTTGTCATCGCGTGACAAACAATCCGGATCTTGTGGAAATGGCTGTTCAAGGGGTTGTCCCGGCGGTCCCGGTGAACTTAACGTGCGCCCTTCGGTGCACTTCTGTCACTTCGTGAGTGCATGCAGGAGGTGGGATGGGAATCGAAGTAGTCGTCGAAGGCCTTACCAAGTCTTTCGGCAAGCAGAACATTTGGCAGGATGTGTCTCTCACACTTCCCGCGGGCGAGGTGAGCGTCATGCTCGGCCCGTCCGGCACCGGAAAGACCGTCTTCCTCAAGTCCATCATCGGACTTCTGAAGCCGGAGCACGGACGTGTCCTGATCGACGGCGTCGACATGGTGAACAGCCCCGAGCGGGACATCATGGAGACCCGCAAGCTGTTCGGGCTCATGTTCCAGGACGGCGCCCTCTTCGGCTCGATGTCGCTGTTCGACAACATCGCCTTCCCGCTGCGCGAGCACACCCGCAAGAAGGAATCCGAGATCCGGCGCATCGTCATGGAACGGATCGACATCGTCGGCCTGCTGGGTTCCGAGGGGAAACTGCCCGGCGAGATCTCCGGCGGCATGCGCAAGCGCGCCGGTCTGGCCCGCGCCCTCGTGCTGGACCCGCAGATCATCCTCTGCGACGAGCCGGACTCCGGGCTGGACCCGGTCCGCACCGCCTATCTCTCCCAGCTCCTCATCGACCTGAACGCGCAGATCGACGCGACGATGCTGATCGTCACCCACAACCTCGACATCGCCGCCACGGTCCCCGACAACATGGGAATGCTGTTCTGCCGCAACCTCGTCACGTTCGGCCCGCGCGAGGTGCTGCTCACCAGCGACGAGCCGGTCGTCGCCCAATTCCTCGCGGGACGCCGGGAGGGCCCCATCGGCATGTCCGAGGAGAAGGACGCCGCCACCCTCGCCGCCGAGCAGCTGACGGCGGCAGGGGCCGGGCGCACCCTCGTCACCGGGCCGCGCACCGTCGTACCGCAGCTGGAACCCTCGGCCGGCATGCCGCTCCGTCAGGCCGCCCTGCGCCGCCGCGAGCGCGTCCTGGGCATGATGGGGCAGCTGCCGGAGGCCGCCCGGACCGCCATCATGAACAGCTACACCCCGGCCACCGGCGGTGCGCGACCGTGACCGCAGAGATTCCGGTGCGGCCCCCCGAACCGGCCGCCACCGACGCGACGCCGACGAAGGGGGCCGGGGCGCGCCGCGAGCCGACCCGGCTGCTCGCGCCGCTGCGCGAGACCGGGAAACTGTTCGCACTCGCCCTGTCCGTGACCCGTGCGGTCTTCCGACGGCCCTTCCAGGTACGGGAGTTCATCGAGCAGTTCTGGTTCATCGCCAGCGTCACCATCCTGCCCGCCGCCCTCGTCTCCATCCCGTTCGGCGCGGTCATCGCCCTCCAGGTCGGCTCGCTCACCCAGCAGCTCGGCGCCCAGTCGTTCACCGGCGGCGCCAGCGTCCTCGCAGTCATCCAGCAGGCGAGCCCGCTCATCGTGGCCCTGCTCATCTCCGGCGCGGGCGGCTCCGCGATCTGTGCCGACCTCGGATCGCGGAAGATCCGCGAGGAGCTCGACGCGATGGAGGTCATGGGCGTCTCGCCCGTCCAGCGCCTCGTGGTACCGAGGGTGCTGGCCACCATGTTCGTCGCGGTCCTGCTCAACGGACTGGTCTCCGTCGTCGGCACCCTCGGCGGCTACTTCTTCAACGTGATCATGCAGCACGGCACTCCCGGCGCGTACCTGGCCAGCTTCTCCGCCCTCGCCCAGCTGCCCGACCTCTACATCAGCGAGGTCAAGGCACTGATCTTCGGCTTCATCGCGGGCATCGTCGCCGCCCACCGCGGACTGAACCCGCGCGGCGGCCCCAAGGGCGTCGGCGACGCGGTGAACCAGGCCGTCGTCATCACGTTCATGCTGCTGTTCTTCGTGAACATGATCCTCACGGCGATCTATCTCCAGATCGTCCCCGCGAAGGGGAGCTGAGAGATGATGTCCATGCTCGGCTGGCTGGATCGCTCCGGCGACCAACTCGTTTTCTACATGCGCGCGTTGATCTGGATCCCGCGCACCCTGCGACGCTACCTCAAGGAGGTGCAGCGGCTCCTCGCCGAAGTCGCCTTCGGCAGCGGGGGGCTCGGGGTCGTCGGCGGAACCATCGGCGTGATGATCGCGATGACCCTCTTCACGGGCACGGTCGTCGGCCTCCAGGGCTACGCCGCCCTCAACCAGATCGGCACCTCCGCCTTCACCGGCTTCATCTCCGCCTACTTCAACACCCGCGAGATCGCCCCGCTGGTCGCCGGACTCGCACTCTCCGCCACCGTCGGCGCCGGGTTCACCGCCCAGCTCGGAGCGATGCGGATCAACGAGGAGGTGGACGCGCTGGAGGCGATGGGGGTGCGGTCCATGCCGTACCTCGTCACGACCCGGGTCATCGCCGGAGTGGTCGCGATCGTCCCGCTCTACGCGATCGGGCTGCTCTCCTCCTACGTGGCGTCCCGCTACGTCACCGTCCTGTTCAACGGACAGTCCGAGGGCACCTACGACCACTACTTCAATCTCTTCCTCTCGCCGGACGACGTCCTGCTGTCCGTGCTCAAGGTGCTCGTCTTCAGCGTGATGGTGATCCTCGCCCACTGCTACTACGGCTTCCGTGCCGAGGGCGGGCCCGCCGGGGTCGGCATCGCCGTGGGCCGCTCGGTGCGCAACGCCATCGTGCTGATCAGCGTCACCGACTTCTTCCTCTCGCTCGCCATCTGGGGCGCCACGACGACCGTGAAGGTGGCCGGATGACGCAGACACGGACGATCCGCCGCCGGCTCGCGGGAGTCGGCTTCCTGCTCGTGCCCGTCGCGCTCGTGGGGACCTCGGTCGCGGTGTACAACAAGGACTTCACCCACGACGCCACCGTGATCGTGCGCACCGGAACCGTCGGCAACGAGATGCACGACAACGCCGACGTGAAGCTGCGCGGTGTCGTCGTCGGACAGGTCCGGGCCATCGAGGCGGACGACGGCGGAGCCCGTCTGACCCTCGCCATCCGGCCCGACAAGCTCGGGAGCATCCCGGCGGACGTCACCGCCCAGATGCTGCCCACCACCCTCTTCGGCGAGCGTTTCGTGGCCCTCGTGCCGCCAGAGGTCCCCTCGGCCCGATCCCTGAAGGCGGGCGACGAGATCCCGCAGGACCGTTCCAGCAACGCCATCGAACTGGAGCAGGTTCTCGACAACGTCCTGCCCCTGCTCACCGCCGTCCAGCCGCAGAAGCTCTCCGCCACCCTCACCGCCGTCTCCCAGGCGCTCCAGGGCCGCGGCGAGAAACTCGGCGAGACCCTCGTCACGCTCGACGCGCACCTGAAGGAGCTCAACCCCCAACTGCCCAAGCTCAACGCGGACATCAAGGAGCTCGTCAGGGTCAGCGCCGTGTACGCCGACGCGGCCCCGGACATCCTCGACGCCCTCACCGACCTCACCACCACCAGCGGCACCCTCGCCGAACAGCAGGCCGGACTCGCCGACCTCTACGGATCGACGACCGCCTCGGCCCAGGACGTCACCGCCTTCCTGCGGAAGAACAAGGACAACCTCATCAGGCTCTCCGCGACGAGCCGGCCGACCCTGGAGACCCTCGCCACGTACTCCTCCGAATTCCCCTGCACCCTGCGCACCATCGCCGCCTTCGTCCCGGCCATGGACAAGGCGCTCGGCAAGGGCACGGACCGGCCGGGACTGCACGTCACGCTGAGGACCGTGCCCTCCAGGGGCAGGTACGTGGCGGGCAGGGACACCCCGGTGTACAACGCGACCGGCGGACCGCACTGCTACTCGCTGCCCTATGTCGGCAACACCGTGCCGACCGCCGACGTCCGCGCGACGGACCGGAGCACACCGGCCGGCTCCGCGCCCCGCGCGCCCCAGGAGGTCCCGGCGGCCGACGCGTCGCTCGGCATGCCCAACTCCCCCCAGGAGAGCCGGCTCGTCAACGAGCTGGTCGCTCCCTCGCTGAAGGTCCAGCCGCAGAGCCTGCCCGAGTGGAGCAGTGTGCTCATCGGCCCGGCCTTCCGCGGCGCGGAGGTGAAGCTCAAGTGAAGCGCCGCTCGCTCGCGGGGCCGCTCGCGAAATCGATCGTCTTCATCCTGGTGACGACCCTGGCCACCACCGTGCTGGCCCTGTCCATCGCCAACACCGGTGTCGGAGAGACCCGTTCCTACAAGGCGCGGTTCACCGACGTCACCGGACTCGTCGTCGGCGACAGCATCCGGATCGCCGGGGTCAAGGTCGGGCAGGTCGAATCCATCGAGGTCGCCGACCGGCGGCTCGCGGAGGTCGGGTTCACCGTCCGGAGGGGACACAGCCTCCCGGCATCGGTGACCGCGTCGATCAAGTACCTCAACATGGTCGGCCAGCGGTACATCGACCTGGACCGGGGAGCCGGACCGGTCGGCGAGACCTTCGCCGTGGGTGCCACCATCCCGGTCTCCCGCACCACACCGGCGCTCGACCTCACCCAGCTCTTCAACGGCTTCCAGCCGCTGTTCGAGGGGCTCTCCCCGCCGGACGTCAACAAGCTGGCCGGGTCCATCGTCCAGGTGCTCCAGGGCGAGGGCGGCACCGTCGACAGCATCCTCCAGCACGTCGGCTCGCTGACCGGCACCGTCGCCGCGAAGGACAAGGTGATCGGTGAGGTGATCAAGAACCTCAACACCGTCCTGAAGACCGTCAACGACCGGGAGGCGGGCTTCAACGACCTGGTCGTCACCCTGCAGAAGCTCGTCACCGGCTTCTCCGCGGACCGCAAGCCGCTCGGGCAGGCGGTCACCGCGATGGGCGCCCTGACCACCGTCACCGCCGGCCTCCTCGACGACGGACGCAAACCGCTCAAGGACGACATCGAGCAGCTCGGCCGCCTCTCCGACCGGCTGGCCGACAATTCCCCGAAGATCGAGAACTTCCTGCGGAAGACACCCGCCAAGATGGCGGCCATCAGCCGCATCACCTCGTACGGCTCGTGGCTCAACCTGTATCTCTGCGAGGCGAAGGTCCACGGCGTGACGACCAGCGACGGCAGCCCCCCGCCCACCGGCATCGCGATCACCCAGCCGAGGTGCCTGTCATGAGGATCACCCCCGTACGGGAACGCAATCCCGTCGCCGTCGGCATCGTCGGCCTGATCGTCCTCGGCCTCCTCGGATTCGCCGCCTACCGGGCCGATTCGCTTCCCTTCATCGGCGGCGGCACCACCTACAGCGCGGACTTCACCGAGTCCGCCGGGCTCACCGAGGGCGACGAGGTCCGGATCGCCGGGGTGAAGGTGGGCCAGGTCACCGGGGTCGCCCTCGACGGCGCCAAGGTCAAGGTCAGCTTCCGGGTGAAGGACGCCTGGATCGGCAACTCCAGCACCGCGGGCATCGCCATCAAGACGCTCCTGGGCGAGAAGTACCTCGCGGTCGACCCGCTGGGCACCGGGCCGCAGGACCCGCACGCACGCATCACGGCCGACCGCACCACGTCCCCCTACGACGTCACCCAGGCGTTCGACGGACTGGGCGAGACCATCGGGGAGATCGACACCGCACGGCTCGCCGAGAGCTTCGAGACGATCTCCGCCACCTTCAAGGACTCCCCGCCGAACGTGAAAAGCGCCGCGAAGGGGCTCTCCGCGCTCTCCCGGACCGTCTCCGAGCGCGATGCGCAGCTCGCCACTCTCCTCAAGGGCAGCAAGCAGCTGACCCGGACCCTGGCGAACAAGAAGAGCAGCTTCGAGACCCTGCTGGAGGACGGCAACCTGCTCCTCGGCGAGATCCGGGCCCGCCGCGACTCCATCCACCTGCTGCTCACCGGCACCCGCGACCTGGGCACCCAGCTCACCGGTCTCGTCGCCGACAACGACAAGCAGCTGAAGCCGACCCTCGACGCGCTGGGCCGGGTCACCGCGGTCCTGAACAAGAACCGCAAGAGCCTCGACAAGGTGCTCTCGCTCGCCGGTTCCTACAACCGGCTCGTCGGCAACACACTCGGCAACGGCCGCTGGATCGACAACTACGTCTGCGGCGTCGTCCCGAGGAACTACCTGCCCGCCGACACCCCACCGGCCACCGGATGCATGCCTCCCAAGCAAAAAGGCGGCCACTGAGATGAGACTGACACGCATCGTCGGCATCGGGGCCGGCCTCGCCGTCGTGGCCGTCGCCGCCACGACCGGCGTGATGGCCCTGGACGACGAGGGCACCACCACCGTCACCGCCTACTTCGACCGGGCGACCGGCATCTACGCGGGATCCGACCTGCGCATCCTCGGCGTGAAGGTCGGCACCGTCGAATCGGTGAAGCCGCGCGGCAAGGTGGTCGGGGTCGTCCTGCGCGTCGACAAGGGCGTCAAGGTCCCCGAGGACGCACACGCCGTCGTCGTCGCCCCCAGCCTGGTCGCCGACAGGTACGTCCAGCTCGCCCCGGCCTACACCGGTGGAGCCGTCCTCGCCGACGGCGCCGAGCTCCCGGCCGCGGACAACGCCACCCCGGTGGAGGTCGACCAGCTCTACGCGTCCATCACCGAACTCGCCGGCGCGCTCGGCCCGGACGGCGCCAACGCGCAGGGCGCCTTCGCCGGGCTCCTCGACACCGGGGCGAAGAACCTCAAGGGGAACGGCAAGGACATCGGGGACTCCATCGAGCAGTTCGGCAAGGCGACGAAGACCCTCGACAAGAGCAGCGGCGACCTCTTCGACACGCTGTCCTACCTCCAGACGTTCACCACCATGCTGAAGGACAACGACGGCAACGTACGGGCCGCGGAACAACAACTGAACTCCGTTACCGGCTTCCTCGCCGACGACAAGAAGAACCTCGGCGCCGCACTCAAGGAACTGGGCACCGCACTCGGCCAGGTCAAGACCTTCATCCAGCACAACCGCTCCGCGCTCAAGAAGAACGTGGACGCACTGGTCCCGCTCACGCAGACTCTCGTCGACCAGCGGGCCTCCCTCGCCGAATCCCTCGACACGCTCCCGCTCTCGGCGGGCAACGTGCTGAACGCCTACGACCCGAGGAACCGCACGCTCAACGGCCGCACCGACCTCAACGAACTGAGCATGGGCGGCCCCATCCTCCCGTCCGCCGGACTCCAGGGACTCGCCCCGGTGGACGCCGAACGCCGACGGGCCCTGCCCGCGCTGCCGTTCCCCGAGGTGGGCACGGTCTACGGCACACCCGAGAAGGCCGAAGCGGCCAAGGGCAACGGAAGGAAGGGGACGGGCCGATGAGCAGGAAACCCCGCAGACCCGTGACGTCCGCGACCACCGGTGCCACCACCCTGGCCGCGCTCGGCGCCTGCTGCGCCCTCGTCCTCACCGGCTGTGCGGCCCCGCAGTTCTCCGGCATCGAGGAGCTGCCGCTGCCCGGCGGCGCGGACCTCG
Source organism: Streptomyces sp. NPDC056061 (assembly GCF_042266885.1). Lineage (NCBI taxonomy): Bacteria > Bacillati > Actinomycetota > Actinomycetes > Kitasatosporales > Streptomycetaceae > Streptomyces > Streptomyces sp. NPDC056061. Next base: position 16,032 of record NZ_JBHJWQ010000039.1, read on the forward strand.
GCGACCACCCCTACGAGATCACCGCCGACTTCGGGGACGTCCTCAGCCTCGCCCCCCAGTCGTCGGTGAAGGTCAACGACGTCGCCGTGGGCCGCGTCACCAGGATCACCCTCGCCCCGGACAGCTGGCAGGCCAGGGTCACCATGAAGGTCGACGGCGACGTCGACCTGCCCGCGAACGCCTACGCCCACCTGGAACAGTCCAGCCTGCTCGGCGAGAAGTACATCCAGCTCTCGCCACCCGCACGCGGCACCGCCCGGGGGACCCTCGCCGACGGCGACCGGATCCCGCTCACCCGCACCAATCGCAACCCCGAGGTCGAAGAGGTCTTCGGGGCCCTGTCGATGCTCCTCAACGGCGGCGGCATCAACCAGCTGAAGACCATCACCACCGAACTCAACAAGGCGATGGCCGGGAACGAACCCGAGATCCGGTCGATGCTCGGCCGGGTCGACACCCTCGTCACCGACCTCGACGGACACCGCAAGGACATCACCGAGGCACTCGACGGGGTCAACCGGCTTTCGGCCACACTCGCCTCCCGCAAGCAGCAGGTGGGCAAGGTCCTCACCGATCTCAGCCCCGGCATGAAGGTCCTGGAGAAACAACGCGGTTCGCTGCTGACCATGCTGCGCGCCCTCGACACCCTGTCCACCGTCGCCGTCGACACCATCGACCGGAGCAAGGCCGACACCATCGCCGACCTGAAGGCCATCGCCCCCACGCTCAAGGCGCTCGCCGACTCCGGGAACGACCTGCCCGACTCCCTCCAGGTGCTGCTCACCTACCCGTTCACGGACGAGGTGCTGCGCGGCGTGAAGGGCGACTACCTCAACGTGTACCTGGACATGACGGCGGCACCCGGCACGCAGATCATCCCGGCCTTCGACCCCGACGCGACGACCGCGCCCGCGTCGAGAGCCGTGTCCGTGCCGTCGGCCGACCCGGGACTGCCGCTGCCGCTCCCCGCGATCACGACCCCGGCGACGGCCTCCCGGACACCGCACGCCACGACCCCGGGAAACGCACCGGGCACGCCCCCGGCCCCGCCGACGGACGGGCCGTCGTCCTCGGAGCGACCGTCGCCCTCGGAGGGGAGCAACCGGTGATCACCCTCGCCATCAGGCTGAAGAACATCGCGTTCCTGGTCATCGCGGTGCTGGTGCTCGGCTACCTGGGAGTCCGGTACGCCGACCTCGGACACTACGTGGGCCTGCGCGACTACTACACCGTCAAGGTCCAGCTGCCCAGGACCGGCGGCCTGTTCACCCACTCCGACGTCACCTATCGGGGCGTCTCCGTCGGCCGGGTGGGGCCCATCGAACTCACCGACGACGGCGTCGAGGCCGAACTGCGCATCAACAAGTCCGCGCCGCCCATCCCGGACGGCCTGAAGGCCGTCGTGGCCAGCCTGTCCGCGGTCGGTGAGCAGTACGTCGACCTGCGGCCGAACCGCACCGACGGCCCCTATCTGGCGAACGGTTCGGTCATCGACCAGACCGACACCACCGTCCCGGCCCCCGTGACCAACGTCCTCACCAGCGTCGACGACCTCGCCAAGTCGGTCGACCCGGAATCGCTGCGGACCGTGGTCGACGAGTTCGGCACCGCGTTCACCGGAAGAGGAGAGGACCTCCAGGTGCTCCTGGACACCGGCACCGACTTCGTGCGGGCCGCCGACGACGCCCTGCCCACCAACACCAGACTGATGGCCGACGGTCAGATCGTGCTGCGCACCCAGGCCGAACAGGGCGAGGCACTCAAGGGCTTCGCCTCCGGGGCCGAGGAGCTGGCGGCCCAGCTCAAGGGGTCGGACACGGACCTGCGCAAGCTGATCGCCGCGGCACCCGACGCCACCGACCAGATCAGCGGCCTGCTGCGCGACCTCGACCCCGAGTTCGGCGTCGTCGTCGCGAACCTGCTGACCACCGCGGAGGTCGCCGTGACCCGGCAGCGCGGCATGGAGGAACTCCTGGTGAAACTCCCCGCGGTGGCGGCGGCCGGCGCCAGCGCGGTGGACGAGGACGGCGCCCGGTTCGGCATGTCCGTCACCTTCTTCGAACCACTGCCCTGCACCGCCGGATACGGCGGCACCACCTACCGCAACGGACTCGACACGTCGGCGGGCCCCGCGGTCAACACCGGGGCGCGTTGCGCCTCGTCGCCCGGCACCGGCATCAACGTGCGCGGCAGCGCGAACGCGCCGAAGGGCGGGCCGGTGCCCGCGCCCGCCGAACCCGGGTCGCTGCGCCTCGGTACCGACACCGGCGGCACGCTCCCCGGCGCGCTCGGCGCCGCGGGCGACCCGGCACCCGCCCCGCGCGGCATGGCCGGGCTGCTCGGACTGGGGGCCGGCCGATGAGCGCGCGCACCCGCGGCCCGGTCGGCTGGGCGGCCGTCCTCGTCGCCGCACTGATCTGTGCGCTCGGCGGCTGGTCGTACGCACAGGCGCGCGGCGACGACACACTCGCGTATGCCAGGAGCCGCGATGCCGCGCTCGCGGCGGGCCGGCACCATCTGGCCCGGCTGAACAGTCTGGACGGCAAGGACGCCACGAGCGTGGACGCGGGGCTGCGGCAGTGGCTCGACGTGTCCACCGGACCCCTGCACGACCAGCTCGCACGCACCAGGAAGAAGGACGCCGAGGACCTTCGCAGGGCGGGCAGCACGGCGCGCGGCACCGTCACGGACGCGGCGCTCACCGCGCTCGACGACCGGGCCGGCACCGCCGAGATGATCGCGACCGTGGACGTCCGGATCACCGAGCGCACCGGCCGGTCGGGCACCGAACGCAAGCGCTTCGAGGCCACGCTCGCCCGGACCGGGGACGGCTGGAAGATCAAGGCGCTCACCGCGATCCCGGTCGGTGCCGCATGAGGAACGGGGGAGGACGGCGATGGTGAGCACCGGCGAACGGACCGGAACCCCGGCCGAGGAGGCGACGGACCCGCGCCGGGAGGAGGAGCGGGGCGAAGCGGCGCCGGACGGACCGGGCACGGGCGGGGCGGGGGGCGGGGCGACGGGAACGGACGCCCCGGAGCGGTCGACGACGGCGGACACGGGGGCCGGGGACGCGGCCCGGACCGTCCGGCACCGCGTCCTCACGGGCGCCGTGGTGCTGCTGACGATCGCGCTGGTGGCGGCGGGGGCCGGACTCTTCGTCGCGGGACGGCAGTTGAGGGACACACCGGCCACCGCCAACCTCGCGCTGACCGACACCCCGGCGACCAACGGTGTCGTGGGCGACGTCAGCAACGCGCTCGGCAAGATCTTCACGTACGGGCCGCAGGACACCGCGGCGACCAAGGAGTCGGCGAAGCAACTGCTCGGGGGGCAGGCGCTCCAGCAGTACGCGGCGCTGTTCGGCCAGGTCGAGAAGCAGGCCGGGGACCAGAAGCTGACGCTCACCACGCACGTCGTGCGCGCCGGGGTCACCCGGCTCTCCGGCACCAGCGCCCACCTGCTGGTTTTCCTGGACCAGGTCTACGAGCGGCGGGGCGGGGCGGCCACCACGGCAGCCGCCCAGCTTTCCGTCACCGCCGAACTGCGGGGCGGGCACTGGAAGATCGTCGACATCGCCGCCAGATGACCACCACCACACAGTGACCGACACGGACACCGCGGGATCCACCGCTCGGACCGGTTCGGCCGGCAGGGGAGAGACAGCAATGGCACGGGTACGGACGAGGCACAACCCACTGGTGGCGGTGGCGATCGCACTCACCGTCGCGGCGGCCGCCGCCGCGGTCTGGGGCGGCTGGTCCTGGTACGGGGCGGCGCACGACGCATCGGCGTCCTACGCGCAGACCCGGGACGACGCGCTGGCGGCGGGCGAGCAGGCGGTACAGAACATGAACACCCTCGACCACCGGAAGCTGCAACAGGGGCTGGACAACTGGGAGGACTCCACCACCGGCGAACTGCACAAGCAACTCGTCGACGGGCGGAGCGGGTTCGAGAAGCAGATCCAGGAGGCGAGGACCGCGAGCACCGCCAAGGTGCTCTCGGGTGCGGTCACCGAACTCGACGAACGGGCCGGCAGGGCATCGGTGATGGTGGCACTGCGCATCACCGTCACCGCGCCGAAGTCCGGTCCCGCGGTGAAGGAGAGCCGGATGCTCGGGCAGCTCACCCGCACGTCCGAGGGGTGGAAGCTCAGCGCCCTCGGTCAGGCACCGGTCGGCAACACCGCCGGCTGATGCCACCGGCTTCCCACCCCGTCACCGAGAGGACCACCGGACATGTCGACGACCCGTCACCTCGTCAACCGCCGCCGGCGCCTGGCCGCCGTCGCCGCGGAGCGCGGCGTCGCCACCGCCCCGCCGCGCGGGCCCGCGGAGCCGGACGCATCCGGTGCCGAGCCCGGCTCGGCGCCCGTCGCGCCCGTCGAGGCGACCGAGGAAGCCGCCGACTCGGACCACGCCGCCGCGTCCGCGTCGGGAACGCGGGACGCGGCCGGCGAGAAGGAGGAACCGGACGAGGAGGAGCGGAAGAAGAAGGAGCGGACCCGCCTCCGCCTGCCCGTCGGCCTTCCCGCCGTCCTCTGCGTCCTCACGGTACTGCTCGGCGCCTTCGCCGCCCTGGCCTTCGGCTCGGCGGCGAGCCTGCGCGACGAACCGGCCCGGCACAACGCCGCACTCACCGACATCGGCCGCACCAGCGAGGTGAAGGGCCAGATCTCGGAGGCGGTCGGCGCGGTCTTCTCGTACAACTACGCCGCCACCGCCAAGTCCGAGCAGGCGGCCAGGACCCACCTGGTCGGCAAGGCCGTTCAGCAGCACCGGGACATGCTCGCCCAGGTCCGGGCCCAGGGGCAGAAGCAGAAACTCGTCCTGACCACGACCGTCACCGACAGCGGCGTCGAGCTCCTCGACGGCGACCGCGCCCGGCTGCTCATCTACGCCGACCAGAGCAACACCCGTACCGGCACGTCGGACGAGACGAGCTACGCGGCGGCCATGTTCGCCGTGGACGCCGTTCGCCGCGACGGCACCTGGCGGATCTCCGCCATCGACACGTTCGCCCGGTGAGCCGGGAGGCCCGGCGGGACCAGCCGGGACCAGTGATCCGAGGGATGAGGGGAGCACGTATGAGGTTCACCGGCACCACGCGTCGCAGGATCGGCGGCACCGCGGCCGCGGTGGCCGCGATGGCCGCGCTCACCGCGTCCCAGGCACCTGTCGCGGCCCACCACGAACCGGCCCCGAAGGAGCGTCGGGAGTCCGACGAGGTCGTGTGGTCGCAGGTGCCCAACGACGACTCCTACCACACCGAGCTGCCACCGCCGAGCCCGCCGACGCCGCCGAAACCGGGTGCGAGGCAGAGCCCGGCCGCCGCCCGGACCTGGGCCGAGGCGGGCATCCCCACCACGGTGCTCGCCGCCTACCGCGCGGCGCAGAGCGCGCTGGGCCGCACCGATCCCGGATGCCGGCTGCCCTGGCAGTTGCTGGCGGCGATCGGCAAGGTCGAGTCGGGGCACGCCGCCGGGGGACGGGTCGACGTCCGCGGCACGACACTCGCCCCGATCCTCGGACCGGTGCTCGACGGCGCGGGCTTCGCCCGGATCCCGGACACCGACGACGGCGTGTACGACGGGGACCGGACGTACGACCGGGCGGTGGGTCCGATGCAGTTCATCCCGTCCACCTGGGCCCACTGGGGCCAGGACGGCAACGGCGACGGCCGCCGAGACCCGGACAACGTGTACGACGCCGCCCTCGCCGCCGGGCACTACCTCTGCGCCGGCCACCGCGATCTGACCGTGAAGGCCGACCTGGACCGGGCGGTCCTCGCGTACAACCACTCGGACACCTACCTGCGCACGGTGCTGTCCTGGCTGGGGTTCTACCGCAAGGGTGTGCACCCGGTGGCCGACGGCAAGGGCGTCGTCCCCAGGAGTCCCGGCGCGGGCGGACCCAACAGGCCGACCCGCCCGGTCGGCGGTCCCGGCACCCCGGGCGGCGACATCGTCATCGGCCCGCAGCCCAGCGGCTCGCCCGGCCCCTCGCCGTCGGCGTCGCCGGGGCCGTCCGGCTCGCCGACCGGTCCACCGCATCCGACCGGCTCCCCGGACCCCACCGGCCCGGGCGGTTCGCCCGACCCCACCGGCAGCGGGTCCGCATCCCCGGACCCCGGCACGACCCCCGACCCCGGTGCCTCGGAGCCCGGTCCGGGCACCGGCTGCCCGACGGATTCCGCCTCCCCTGACCCGACCGGCACGGCGGAGCCGACCGGGTCCCCGTCACCGGATCCGAGCGGGAGCGAGGACCCGTGCGCCACCCCCTCCGGTTCGGCGTCAGCCGCCTGACAGCACGTCGGCCAGGTCGTACCGCACCACTTCCTCCAACTGCGCGTAGGTGCAGCTGTCCGGGGTGCGGTCCGGCCGCCACCGGCGGAACCGGGTGGTGTGGCGGAAGCGGTCGCCCTCCATGTGGTCGTAGGCCACCTCGCAGACCCGCTCCGGACGCAGCGGAACCCAGGACATGTCCTTCTTCCCCGACCAGCGGCTCGGCGCACCGGGCAGCCGGGCGCGTTCGTGGGCCTCGGCGTCCGACCACGCCGCCCAGGGGTGCTCGGCGGAGTCGACGCGCGACGGTTCCAGCTCCGCGACAAGTTCCTCACGGCGTTTCATCGAGAAGGCCGCACAGACCCCCACGTGCTGGAGCACGCCCCCGGCGTCGTACAGGCCGAGCAGCAACGAGCCGACCACCGGACCGCTGCGGTGGAAGCGGTACCCCGCCACCACGCAGTCGGCGGTCCGCTCGTGCTTGATCTTGTACATCACCCGCGTGTCGGGGCGGTACGGCAGGTCGAGCGGTTTGGCCACCACCCCGTCGAGACCCGCGCCCTCGTACCGCCGGAACCACTCCTCGGCGACCGCGGGGTCCGTGGTCACCGGGGCCAGGTGCACGGGGGGCGAGGCGGCGGAGAGGGCGGCCTCCAGCACGGTCCGCCGCTCGGACTGGCGCAGCGGGAGCAGCGACTCGTCGCCCACCGCCAGGATGTCGAAGACGATCAGGCTGGCCGGGGTTCGTTCGGCGAGCAGTCGCACCCGCGAGTCGGCCGGGTGGATGCGCTCGCCGAGCCGGTCGAAGTCCAGCCGGTCCCCGTACGCGACCACGATCTCGCCGTCGACCACGCAGCGCGGCGGCAGATTCTCCCGGACCGCCGTGACCAGCTCGGGAAAGTAGCGGGTGAGCGGCTTCCCGGTGCGGCTGCCGATCACCACCTCGTCGCCGTCGCGGTGCACGATCGCCCGGAAGCCGTCCCACTTCGCCTCGTACTGCATACCCGGCGGGATCTTCGCGACGGATTTCGCGAGCATCGGCTTCACGGGGGGCATCACCGGCAGGTCCATGCCCCGATTCTCACCCGAGGGGCGGCACACTTCTCCCGATATGCGGCATTGGTGAGCCCGGCCTACCGTGACCGTCATGGGCGCAGCGGGCAGAGCGGTGGAGCTGGAGGCCGGTGGACGGGCCGTGCGGCTGTCCAGTCCGGACAAGATCTACTTCCCGGAACCGGGATACACGAAGCGGGACGTTGCCGAGTACTTCCTCGCCGTGGGCCCCGGGATCACCCGCGCCCTGCGCGACCGGCCGACCACGCTTCAGCGCTTCGTGGACGGTGTCGAGGGCGAGTTCTTCTACCAGAAGCGGGCCCCGAAGAACCTTCCCGACTGGATCCCCACCGCCCGGATCGCCTTTCCCAGCGGCCGCACCGCCGACGAGATCTGTCCGACCGAACCGGCCGCCGTCCTCTGGGCCGCCAACCTCGGCACGCTCACCTTCCACCCCTGGCCGGTCCGCGGCGCCGACACCGAACACCCGGACGAACTGCGCATCGACCTCGACCCGCAGCCCGGGACCGACTACGCCGACGCGGTGCGGGCCGCCCATGAACTGCGGTCCGTCCTCGACGACCACGGCCTGCGCGGCTGGCCCAAGACCTCCGGCGGCCGGGGCATCCACGTCTTCGTCCCCATCGAGCCGCGCCGGACCTTCACCGAGGTCCGGCGCGCCGCCATCGCCGCAGGGCGCGAGCTGGAACGGCGGATGCCGGACCGGGTGACCACCGCCTGGTGGAAGGAGGAGCGTGGGGAGCGGATCTTCGTCGACTTCAACCAGACCGCCCGCGACCGCACGATCGCCTCCGCGTACTCCGTGCGCCCGTTTCCGCACGCCCCGGTCTCCGCGCCGCTGCGCTGGGACGAGATCGACGACGCCGAACCACGCGACTTCGACATCCGGACCATGCCGAAGCGCTACGCGGAGCTCGGCGACGTCCACGCGGACATGGACGAGCACGCCTTTCGGCTCGACGGACTGCTGGAACTGGCCGACCGGGACGAGCGGGACCGCGGCCTCGGCGACCTGCCGTACCCGCCGGAATACCCCAAGATGCCCGGAGAGCCGAAACGGGTCCAGCCGAGCCGGGCCCGGCGCGAGGAGGACGGTGTCGCGTGAGCCCCTCCGGCCCGGCGCCCGCCGCACCGCACAACGCCCGGCACCCCGCGGTCTGCACGGTGCTCCGGTGGCGGCGCCACCGGAGCACCGGTGGCCGCGGACGCACGCCCCGGCACGCGACCGCGACCGGCCCGGACCGGACGCGGTACCCGGGGACGGACGCGCCGCGCCCGGCGGGTACCGGCCGGTTCGGGCCCGGGAGCCCTACAGCTCCTTGATCCGGATGTCGCGGTACGAGATCACGTCCGAGGCGCTGTGGACCTGGAGCCCGATGTAGCCGGAGGCGTACCGGCGTCCGTCGGTGCCCGGATCGCCCGCCCGCGGCGGTTCGAACAGTTGCCCGCGGTCGTTGTCGAACTCGTTGATCAGGACACCGTTGCGGTGGACCGAATAGTGCTGGTCCACCACCCTGATCTCGTAGTCGTTCCAGGTGCCCTTCGGGGTGACCCCGGCGCCCGCGAGTCCCACCCGGTCGAAGCCGTAGACCGAACCCGTCTTGTAGATGTCGCCGTCCGGCCGGTCCAGGATCTGCACCTCATGGCCGTACGTGATGGCGACCCATTCCGGGCGCGGCTCCTCCGGGTTGTCGTGGACGTCCGGGAAGCGGACGAACACCCCGCTGTTGGCGTTGCCCGTGCCGGGGGCGTCGTCCCGCCACTGGAGTTTCAGCGAGAAGTCGCCGTACTGCCGTCCCGGGAACCACAGCATTCCCATGCCGTCCACCGTGCTGGAGCTGGTGAGGGTGCCGTCGGCGTTCAGTCCGAACGCCCCGCCGCCGACCTGTTGCCACTTGGCGAACGACGCGGGGGTGCCGTCGAAGAGCTTCGTGTATCCGTCGACCCGGCCCGGCGTACCGATGCCGGACTCCTTGGCCGCCCGGTTGATGGCCCGACGTTCGCGGGCGTCGATCACCCCCGCCGCCAGCAGCCTGTCGAGGACCCCGTCGACGTGCTTGAGGAACAGCGCGTGCGACGACCAGTCCTTCTCGTCCTCGATCAGCTCGTTGACGGTGCAGCGGTTGCCGGTGACGCGGTTGGGCACGCCGCTGTCGACCGTGCCGACGACGACGGTGAGCCGTTCGTCGAACTCCGGGCAGTTCGGCGCCGGGACACCGCCGCTCCGTGCGATGGTGAACGACACCCGCTCCGCCTCGGAGGTGTTGCCCGCCCTGTCCGTCGCCCGGTGGTCGAGGGTGTGGTGCCCGACGCGGTCGACGATCACGGTGGCGGTGTAGGCGAGGTACGGGCCCCCGTCCAGCGAGTACTCGACCCGGTCCACCCCGGACTCGGTGTCGGTCGCGGTGACGGTCACCCGGGCGCTGGTGATGTAGGCGTTGTCGGAGTTCTTGTCGCCCTCGACCTTCGCCGTGGTCCGCGGAGGTGTCCTGTCCCGGGTCGGCGGTTCGACGACGGTGAACTCCACGGACTTCTCGGCGGCCGTGTTGCCCGCCCGGTCGGTGGCCCGGTAGCGCACCGTGATGGTGCCCGTCTCGTGCACCATCACGGGGGCGGTGTACGGCTGCCAGGCGCCGTCCGCCCCGGTGGCGTACTCGATGGTGTTGACGCCGGACCCGGTGTCGGAGGCGGTCACGGTGACCGTCGCCATGCCCAGGTACCGCCCCTGGTCGTCCTTCTCGCCCGACACGGTCGCCGAGGTCTCCGGCGGCGCGGTGTCGTCCGTCGGCGGTGCGGCGACCGCGAACTCGACGGACTTCTCGGCGGCCGTGTTGCCCGCCTTGTCGGTGGCGCGGTAGCGGACGGTGTGCGCCCCGACCTCGTTCACCACGACCGCCGCGGTGTACGGCTGCCAGGCGCCGTCCGGCCCGGTGGCGTACTCGACGGTGTCGACGCCCGAGCCGTCGTCGGTCGCCGAGACGGTGACCGTGGCCTGACCGATGTACGCGCCGTCGGCGTTCCTGTCCCCGTCGACCTTGGCCGAGGTGATCGGGGCGGACGTGTCCTCGCCGCCGCCGTCCTCGGCCACGGTGAGGATGCCCTGCATCGCCTCGTGTCCGGGCATGGTGCAGTGGTAGAAGTACCGGCCGGGGGAGAGCGTGACCTCGACGGTGTGCCTGCCGCCCTGGTCGTCGCCCGGGTTGGCCAGGATGTTCAGTGTCACGTCGTCGTTGAACTCGGGGTCCGAGACGCTGAAGGTCAGCGTGTGCGGCATCCCCGTCGTGTTGCCGGTGGCCTCGCTGTTCTCGAAGACGATGGTGGTCCTGCCGGCCACCGCCGTCCTCGGGGCGGACAGGTAGCGGTCGATGGGGTCGCCCGCCGTCCAGGTGAGGACCTGCTCGGCAGCGTCGGCGGACGCGTCCGCGGTGCGGCCGTACGCGGCCGTCGAGGTCAGCCCCAGCACCATCAGGAACGCACCGAGCAGCGCGAGCCACAGCCGCACCGGCCGCGAGCGCCGCCGCGAGAAGATCGAACGGTGTCTCATCGCACAGCCGCCTTCCTCGCCAGGTCCCCGGCGGCCGGGGTCGGCCCGCCGCCCTGATAGGTCACCCGCCACAACGCGGACTTGGAGTCGGAGGTGAAGAAACCGCGCCCGTAGTCCAGGACGTACAGCGAACCGTCCGGGGCGAACTTCCAGTCCATCAGGTTGCGGATGCCGTCCGCCCCGACCGGGACGATCTTCCGCAGGGACTCGGCGTGCGTGGGCAGCCCTCCCTCGCCGACGGTCCTCGGATCCGTCAGCACGGCGTGCCGCGGCTGGGTGTCGTCGTAGAAGTCGCCGACGAACCACTTGCCGTCCCAATAGGCGGGCCACTTGTCGGCGCTCGTGCTCGCCGCGTCGTACCGGTACACCGGCCCGTTCATCGTGGCCTGGCCGCCGCCCCTGAGCCAGGGCAGCAGTTCCTCCTGCTCCTCCGGCTCGTAGCTCGGGACGCCGTTCGCGTCGCGCGGGTAGTCCACCCCGCCGCCCTGCGGCGAGTACCAGATGGTGTTGGACGTGACGGGCGGCAGGTTCACCAGGCCGTCGTTGTTCGGGGACTCGTTCCTGGGGTGGTCGCAGTCGTACCAGCCGAGCGGCCGGGCCGGATCCGGCAGGTTGCGGTCCCGGTAGGGCTGCTTGTTGCCCATGCAGTACGGCCAGCCGTGGTTGCCCGCCCTCGTGATCGCGGCGAACGTGTCGTACTTGGCCGGTCCCCACGTGGTGGACGGCGCGCCCGCGTCGGGGCCGACCCACCCCGCGTAGAGCGTGTCGGTCGCCTTGTCGACCGAGATCCGGGCCGGGTTGCGCACCCCCATCACATAGATCTCGCCGCGCGTCCTGCCGCCGCCCTCGTCGGGTTCCTTCCCGGTGAAGAGATTGCCCTCGGGGAGCGTGTACGTCCCGTCGTCCTCGGGGTGGATCCGCAGGATCTTCCCGTTGAGGTTGTTCGTGTTTCCCGCGGTGCGCCGGGCATCGGCGAACGATACGCCCTTGTGGTTCGGCTGCGGGTTGTTCCCGGAGTAACCGCCGCTGAATCCGGAGGAGTTGTTGTCCCCGGTCGCGATGTAGAGGTTGCCCCCGGAGTCCCAGGCCATGCCGCCGCCCGCGTGGCAGCAGCTGTGGATCTGGACCGGCCAGTGCAGCAGCACCTTCTCGGAGGAGAGGTCGAGCTCGTTCGTGGACGGGTCGAGGGTGAAGCGGGAGACCTGACGGACGGCCATCTGTTTGTCGCGGTCGATCTTCGCGTGCGGCGTGTAGTGCAGGTACACCCAGCCGTTCCGCTCGAAGTCCGGGTCCAACTCGATCCCGAGCAGCCCCTCCTCGACCTTGATCAGTTCGTCGCCGCCGCCCTTGTTGCCGAAGACCGTCAGTTCCCCGGCGAGCGTGACCTTCTTCGTCTCCGGGTCGTAGACGTGGATCTGCCCCTTGCCCTTGCCGACGTCCGGGTCGTTCCAGTCGGTGACGACCGGGACGCTGCTGTCCGTACCGCCGCGCCCGATGTACAGCACCCGGCCGTCCGGGGCCACGACCAGGCCGTGCGGTTCACCGATCTGGTCGTTCAGGCCCGGCCGGTTGGGCCGGGTGACCCGCTCGGCCCGGTAGTGGGAGGTGATGGTGGCCTTGCAGTCGGCCTGCGAGATGCGGGTCGTCCAGTGCAGCGCGCCGCGCAGATGGTCGCGGAAGTCGGTCTCGGAGAAGCTGTCGACCGTGCCGCCCATCGCCGTGTAGAAGGAGCGCCCGCCGTCGTAGTCCCGGCACCAGGAGACCGGATGGTCCCAGCCGTTGGCACTCGCGCCCGGCTTGTAGGTGAGCTCCCGGACGCGCGCCACCGTGTGCACGTCGCCGGACGGGTTCTTCGTCCAGTTCAGCCACCTGTCCGGGCGCTTCCACTCCAGTGGCAGGTTCTTGGTCGCCGGGTGCAGCCGGTCGCCGATCTCGACCGTCGCGCGCTGCACGGAGGCCGGGCTGTCGGCCGCCGGGCGGGCCCCGACCAGGCCGGTGAACCAGTCCGAGTACGGCTCGGTGCGCGCCGCGTCGTGGATGCCCAGGAATCCGCCGCCGGCCTCCATGTACGCCTCCAGCCCGGCCTCCTGCTCGGGATCGAGCACATCGCCGCCCCCGGTCAGGAAGACCACGGCGTTGAACGTGCCGAGCCGTTTGCCGTTGGTGAAGACGGCCGGGTCGTCGGTGGCGACGGTCCGGAACCTGCCGCTCTCCGGCCCGGTGAGACCGATCCGCTCGATCGCCGCGATTCCGGCGTCGACGGTCGGGGACTCCTCGCCGGCGGAGGCGTGGAACACCAGCACCTTCACGTCGGCGCCACCCGGCGGCGACGGAAGGGACAACGTTGTCGCCGATCCGTGCGGCGCTCCCGGACGGGAGCTGGCGTCGGCCGCGTTGCCGCCGAGCAGAGAAGCCGTCAATGCGCCGGCCGCCAGGGCCGCCGCAAGTCCGCGTCGCGATCCGGACCTGTGATGTGGTGCGTGCTGCATGTGGTCACCCACCCTCTGTGGTCGCTGCAACAGCGGATGAAGCTAGACCCCTTTTCCCGACTCGCCAATAGCTATGACAGCGATGAAACGAACTTTGTCCATGGTGTGGATAAACGGAGAGGTGCCCGCTACGGTGTGGGCCGTCCGGGCGGCAGCCGCGCCCCGCCAACCCCGCAAGCCCCTGAAGCTGCCGTTCGCGCCGTAATCTCCGTAGTCTCCGCGGTCCTCGCGACCGGGTCGAATCCTCGGTCGGGTGGTCCCCCCCGCGCCCCGAGACCCCTCCGGGACCGCCCCGGCGTGCCGGAACGCTCGCCACCGTCTCCGTACATTCCTCGGCGCAGTAGGGAGTTCGTCATGGACAGAAGGAGTTTCAACCGGAGGTTCCTGGTGGGCGGCGGAGTGGCTGCCGCAACCGGGGTGACATCGTTGTCGCTCGGTGCGATCGAAGCCAGTTCGGCGGAGCTCCCGCCGAGGACCGCCCCGGCCGGAGGGCTGGTCCGGCACCTCAAGCTGTACGCCGAGAAGCTGGCGGACGGCCGGATGGGGTACGGGCCGGAGAAGGGCAAGGCGTCGATCCCCGGTCCGCTCATCGAGCTCAACGAGGGCGACACCCTGCACATCGAGTTCGAGAACACCATGGACGTGCCGGTCGGCCTGCACGCACACGGCGTCGACTACGACATCGCGAGCGACGGCACCCGGCTGAACCGGAGCATGGTCGAACCGGGTGCCACCCGGACCTACACCTGGCGCACCCATGCCCCCGGCAGGCGGAAGGACGGCACCTGGCAGCCCGGCAGCGCGGGCTACTGGCACTACCACGACCACGTCGTCGGCACGGACCACGGCACCGGTGGCATCCGCAAGGGCCTGTACGGTCCCCTGATCGTCCGGCGCAGGGGCGACATCCTGCCGGACCGGACGATCACGATCGTCTTCAACGACATGACGGTCAACAACGCGCCGGCGCACCGGGCACCCGACTTCCATGCCACCGTCGGCGACCGGCTCGAAGTCGTGATGATCACTCACGGCGAGTACTACCACACGTTCCACATCCACGGTCATCGCTGGGCGGACAACCGGACCGGCCTGCTCGCAGGGCCGGACGATCCGAGCCGCGTGATCGACACGAAGATCGTCGGCCCGGCGGACTCCTTCGGCTTCCAGGTCGTCGCCGGTGAGCACGTGGGGGCGGGCGCGTGGATGTACCACTGCCATGTGCAGAGCCATTCCGACATGGGGATGGCCGGTCTGCTGCTGGTGGCCAAGCCGGACGGCACGGTACCGGGTTATGACCCGCACGACCCGGCGGCCCACGCGACGGCCGCACCGGGCAAAACCCCACCCGGCAAGGAGGGTTCCGGCAAGGGAGCTTCCGGAAAGGAGGCCCCCGCCCCGGCCGCCACGGGCACCGCCGCCCATGACGGCGCGGCACACGGCTCCTGACCGGATCAGCCCTCCGGCACGGTTCCGGCGGCATCGGAGGTATCGACGGCTACGGTCGTCCCGGTTGCCGCGGGTGCTTCGGGTGTGTCATCCGTCCCGGTCGCCGCGGGTGCTCCGGGTGTGTCAACCGTCCCGGCCGTGTCCGCCGAGAGGCGCAGCTGCTCCTCCTCGACGATGCGCCGGGCGAGCGCCCCGTCCGACACGTCCACGGCGTCCGGCGTCGTCTCGGCGACATCGCTGCGTCGCGCGTACAGGTCGAACAGCCGCTCCTTGCGGGCCAGGATGTCCAGCATCCGCTCGTCGACGCTGTCGGTCGCCAGGAGCCGGTGCACCCGGACGGTCCGTATCTGCCCCATCCGGTGGGCACGGGCCACCGCCTGGTGCTCCATCGTCGGCTTGATCTGCGGCTCGCAGATGATGACGACGGACGCAGCCTGCATGTTGAGCCCGACACCGCCGGCCTGGATCTGGCTCAGCAGGACGGCGTGGCCGTCGGTGGCGGCGAAACCGTCGACGACCTCCTGGCGCCGGGCCGCCGGGACGCTCCCCGCGACGGGGCCGAACACGTCGGGACCCAGGGCCTGCCCGACCGTGCTCAACACCTCGCGGAAGTACGAGAAGACCACCACCTTGAGGCCGTTCTCCGCCGCCTCGGCGACCAGCTCGCGCAGGCGGTTCAGCTTCGCGGACGCGGCCGGGCGGGCGTACGCGGCCCGGCGCATCCGCATGAACTGCCCGGAGGCGACGGCCTCGCGGTAGGCGTCGAGGTCGTCCTCGCTGAACTCCTCCCACTCGTCGACCTGCACCAGGGCCGGGAGCTCGGTCAGCACGTCCTCCTGGTTGCGCCGCAGATAGGCCGGGGCGACAGCCCTGCGGAACGCGTGCGAACCGGCGGCCCCGTGGGTGGTGCGGACCGAGGGGGCCAGTTCCGGCTGGAGGTGACGGACGAGGCTGCGGAATTCCTCGACGCGGTTCTCCATCGGCGTACCGGTCAGGAACAGCACCCGCTCGGTGCACTGCGTCCAGCCGGACACCGCCTGGGCGCGACGGGTCTGCGGATTCTTGACGTAGTGGGCCTCGTCGACCACCAGCATGCCGGGCCTCAGCCCGCAGTCCCGGGCGGCCGGCAGGGTGTGCAGGGCGTCGTACGTGGTGACCGCGACCCCGCCGGATTCCCGCCACTCGGCGAAGGCACCCTGCCGCTCGGGGCCGTGCACCGGTAGCGCCCGCAGGGTGGAGCGGGCCCGCACCTCGCGGGCCCAGTTGATCAGCACGCTCGCCGGGCAGACCACCAGGAAGTGCGTCTCGCCGCGCTCCGCGAGGTGCGCGAGCGCGGCGATGGCCTGGACGGTCTTGCCGAGCCCCATCTCGTCGCCGAGGATCACCCGCTTCTGCGCGAGCGCGAACCGGGCCCCGAACGACTGGTAGCCGCGCAACGACACCCGCAGCCGCGCGTCGTCGAGCCGCAGATCGCGCACCCGGTCGGCGATTCCCGACGGGATGAACCCCTCGGCCGCGTCCCGGTCCGGCCCGGTGCCGGACAGCTCCGCGAGCAGGCTGTAGTACTCGGCGGACCGCAGTTCGAAGTCGACCCACGTCGCGACGTCCGAATCCGCCTCCCGCAGCAGATCCGCCGACACCTGCCCGAACAGCAGGGCGAGTCCGCGCGCCGTCGCCTCGTCGACGGTCTCCCGCACCGAGGCGACGGCCTCCAGCGCCCCGGTACGGGCCTGCCGCCGGGCGAACAGCAGGCGCATCCGGCCCCGCGCGGGGCCGGCGGCCGTCAGCAGGGGTTCCAGCCGGGTGATCAGTGCACCGGCCGCGTCCACCGCCCGGCGCACGTCGGGTCCGGCCTCCACCAGCCGGTGCAGCGCGGTGAGCAGCGCGGTCGTGGAGTCGTCCGGGGCGTCCACGTCTATCCGCACCGCGACCGTGTCCCGGACGGCGTGCGCGATCTGACCGGCCGCGGCCAGCGCCTGGTCGGCGGTCTGCGTGCCGACGCCGGGGATCTGGCGGAGTTCGTACCGGTTCGCCCCGTGCACCTGGCCGACGGTCGTGAAGCCCGCCTGTTCCACGGCGCCGAGCCGCAGCCTGCCCTCGGTCACGTCCCGCAGCCGGGACACCGGGATGGCCGACAGCTCGTGGCGCACGAGGGCGTCGAGCAGCGGCATCAGTGCCGTGCGCACGGCGTCGACGGCGCGGGCATGATCGGCCAGCACGGCACGAGCCGATTCCAGCAACCGGTCGGCCCGTCCCAGCAGTTCCCGGGCGGCCTTCCCCGTGGGGGCCGCGTCCCGGTCCGCTCCGGCGTCTGTCATCCACGTTCCTCTGTCCGCGCGGCCCGGGCCGTCGTCCTGCCCGGCACCCGCCCCGAGCGCTTCATATCGTGCCACGCGGCACCGACAGCACCCCGGCCCAGGTCCCCGCCAGCCGCCCCCGACGACGACCGTGCTCAGTCGGCGGGCGGGCGGCGCTCCGCGGGGGACAGCAGCAGCACCTCCAGTGCCCGCGCGCAGGACCGGGCCTGCGCCAGGAACCACTCGATGCGCGCGTCCGGGATCAGCGACGGCGTGGCCCGTACGGCGAGCGCGAACCGCGCGTACCCGGCCCCGTCCAGCACCGGGACCGCCAGCGTCCGTACCCCGTACGCCGACTCGCCGTCGTTCAGCGCGTACGCCGCGGCCCGGACCCTCGCCAACTCGTCCGCCGGCGCGCCCGGGTCGACGATCGTCCGGTCGGTGAACGCGGGCAGCGGGGGGAGGGAGGCGGGCCCGCCCTCGCCCGGCCGTGCCCAGGCCAGCAGCACCTTGCCGAGCGCGGTGGAGTGCAGCGGCCTGCGCAGCCCCGTTCTCGGGGTGACCGAACCACCGGCCACGATCACCGCGTGCGGACCGCTGCGCAGCGGCAGGTCCGCGGTGGCGCCGGTGCGCTCTGCGAGATCGGCGAGCTCCGGCGCGGCCAGGTGCAGCCCGCGCCGGTGGTACGAGATCCGGCCCAGTTCGGTCACCGCCGGACCGAGCCGGTAGCGCGAGGTGTGGGCGTCCTGCTCCAGGAAGCCCGCGCCGAGCAGGGTGCGGGCCAGCCGGTGCGCGGTGGAGACCGGGAGCCCGAGGCGGCGGGCGAGATCGGAGGGAACCCGTCGACGTCACGGCCTGGGCCGACCCCGAACCACTGCGTCGCGCCACCGCACTCGCCGCCACCCGGCACGGGCACCACCCCGTCACCCCCTGAGCCACGAGGACCCCCGACACCATGCCTCCCACCCGCACCCTGCGCACAACGCTCGCCCCCGCCCTCCTCACGGCCACCGCCCTGATCGCCCTCACCGCCTGCGGCACCTCCCGGGCCGACGGCGGCAGTGCGGGCCCCGGCTCCCGCGGCACGGTGGAGATCCGCATCCCCGACGGGCGGCCGAGATCGCCGCCGCCGATCTCGGCGGGTCGGCGGACGACTGGGAGACCGCACTGCGCGCCCTGCCCTGGCGGATCGAACCCGTCAGCGAGGCGTTCGTCGCAGAGCAGCAGCAGGCGGCCGACATCTTCCACCGCATCGGCTCCATCGACCGGCCGGTCACCGTCGCCCACGCCCTCGCGGACGCCCGTGCGGACAGGGCGGTCTGACGCCATGGCGACCGAAGTCCTCTGGTACATCATTCCGCGCGAAGGCGCCTATCCCCGGGAACCCGAGGGACGACGACCCGTCGACCTCGGCTACCTCGCCCAACTCACGGGCACCGTCGAGCGCCTCGGCTACAGCGGCGCGCTGCTCGCCACCGACCTGTACGACGTCTGGCCGCTCGGCAGCGCGCTCGCCGCCTCCACCGGCACCCGGTTCAAGCCACTGCCGGCCGTCCACCCCGGTCTCGTTTCGCCCACCCTGCTCGCCAAGATGGCCCTCAGCTTCGACAACCTCTTCGGAGGCCGGCTCCGATTCAACGTCGTCAACGGCTCCACCGCGTCCCTGAGCGAATACGGACTCCACGTGGGGCACGACGAGCGGTACGCGCTGAGCGCCGAGTACTGGTCGATCGTGAAGCGGCTGATGGCCGGGGAGTTCGAGGAACTGGGCGTCGACACCTTCATCCTCTCCGGCAACCCGCTGCTGGAGGAGGCGTACCGGATCGCCGAGACGGTGCTCCCGGCGCTGGGCGTGCGAAGCTGAACCAGGTCCGTCGCCCCGTACGGAGGTCGGGGCGACGGGCGGGAATCGGCCACATCGCACACCGGCGGGGCCGGCGGGCACCCCGACCGGCGTACGATCCGTCCCGCGGCATCGGAGCAGATGGGCACCGGAAAGCAAACCCCGGGACAAATAAGGGCCCGGACATCGGCGCGCCGCATTGATGAGGCGTTGATCGGTTGTTTATCGCGACCGGGCACCGTGGGCGCCATGCTGATCAACACCGCGGCCGACCCCGCACTCGCCTGGCAGGAGACGGCGCTGTGCGCGCAGGCGGGACCCGAGTTCTTCTTTCCGGCCCCCGGCAGTTCCACGCGTGAGGCCAAGCAGCTCTGCAACGCCTGCGAGGGACGCGTGGCCTGCCTGGAGTACGCCCTCGCCAACGACGAGCGGTTCGGCGTGTGGGGCGGGCTCTCCGAGAAGGAGCGGGAGCGGCTGCGCAGAGACGAACGCAGGCGGGCCTGACCGCATCCGCCCCGCCCGGGTGCGGTCCGTCGGGGGATCGGACCGCACCCGGGCGGCGAGCGGGAGAGCGGGCGGCGCACTGTCCGATCCGTCGGACGGACGCGCGTCAGGCCCGGGCGCGCGCGGCCATCCGGGCCTTGCGGGCGGCGAGCTTCTCGTCGAACTTCGACGCCTCGCTGTGCAGGCCGCTCATGTACAGACCCAGTTCCTCCTGGGCCCGCAGTCCGTCGGGGCCCAGGCCGTCGATGTGCAGCACCTTCAGGAAACGCAGCACCGGCTGGATCACGTCGTCGTGGTGGATGCGCATGTTGTAGATCTCGCCGATCGCCATCTGCGCGGCGGCCCGCTCGAAGCCGGGCATCCCGTGACCGGGCATCCGGAAGTTGACGACGACGTCCCTCACGGCCTGCATCGTCAGGTCGGGAGCGAGTTCGAAGGCCGCACCGAGCAGGTTGCGGTAGAAGACCATGTGCAGGTTCTCGTCCGTCGCGATGCGGGCGAGCATCCGGTCGCAGACCGGGTCACCGGACTGGTGGCCGGTGTTGCGGTGCGAGACACGGGTGGCCAGCTCCTGGAAGGCGACGTACGCCACGGAGTGCAGCATCGAGTGGCGGTTGTCGGACTCGAAGCCCTCCGCCATGTGTGCCATCCGGAACTGCTCCAGCTTGTCCGGGTCGACGGCGCGCGAGGTGAGCAGGTAGTCGCGCATCACGATGCCGTGCCGGCCCTCCTCGGCCGTCCAGCGGTGCACCCAGGTGCCCCAGGCCCCGTCACGGCCGAAGAGCGAGGCGATCTCGTGGTGGTAGCTGGGGAGGTTGTCCTCCGTCAGCAGATTCACGACCAACGCGATCTTGCCGATGTCGGTGACCTTGGACTGATCGGCCCGCCACTCCTCGCCGTCCTCGAAGACGCCCGGGAAGTTCCGGCCGTCGGAGAAGGGCACGTACTCGTGCGGCATCCAGTCCTTGGCGACCTTGAGATGCCGATTGAGTTCGTTCTCCACCACCTCTTCCAGGGCGTACAACAGCTGAGCGTCGGTCCACGCCTGGGAACTGCCGAGGTGGGGAGCGGTGATCGTCACGGGGGACTCCTGGGGACGGGAGAGTTACCTACGAAGGCGTAGGTTACGAGACCGTAGGTTAAAGCGGCAGTAAGCCTGTCGCCAACTCCGGCCCCCGGCGGACCGCCCCGCGCCGTCGGCCGGGCGACGTCAGTCGCGCAGGTCGCGGCGGAGATGTTCGGCGGTGAACGAGGAGCGATGGCCGAGCAGCGCCGCCGGAGTGCCCTCGAAGACGACCTCTCCGCCGTTCCGGCCGCCCTCCGGGCCGAGGTCGATCACCCAGTCCGCGCGTTTGAGCACATCAAGGTTGTGCTCCACGCAGATCACGCTGTTGCCGGTGTCGACGAGCCGGTCCAGCAGGTCGACGAGTGCGGCGGTGTCCGCCATGTGCAGCCCGGTCGTCGGCTCGTCCAGGACGTACACATCGCCGGTCCGGTGCAGCCGGGTGGCGAGTTTGATGCGCTGCCGCTCGCCCCCGGAGAGCGTGCTGAGCGGTCGGCCGAGCGGCAGGTACGTCAGGCCGACGTCGTCGAGCGTGCGCAGCCTGCGCAGCAGGACCGGGTCGTCGAAGAGCTGAGCCGCCCGGGCCGCCGTCATCTCCAGGACATCGGCGATGGAGGCGCCGCCGACCCGGTGCCGCAGCACGTCGCCGTGGAAGCGTCGTCCCTCGCAGACCCGGCAGGTGGTGGTCACCGGATCCATGAATGCGAGGTCGGTGGAGACGGAGCCGCGCCCCGCACAATTCCCGCACGCGCCGGATGAGTTGAAGCTGAACAGGCCCGCATCCACCTGGTTCTCCCGGGCGAACGCCTTGCGGATGGGGTCCAGCGCGCCGAGGTACGAGGCCGGGGTGGACCGGGACGAGGCGGTGATCGCCCCTTGGTCGACGACGACCGCCTCCGGGTGGGCCCGGGTGAACACCTCGGAGACCAGCGTCGACTTGCCGGATCCGGCCACTCCCGTCACCACCGTCAGGACGCCTTCGGGAAACGCCGTGTACACGTCCTTGAGGTTGTGCAGGGACGCGGCCGTCACCGGCATCCACCCGGTGGGGGTCCGGACGGACTCCTTGAGCCCGGTGCGGCGGCGCAGGCACCGACCGGTCACGGTGTCCGCCCGGCGCAGTCGCTCCACCGGCCCCTCGAAGACGACGCGTCCGCCGTCGGCGCCCGAACCCGGGCCCATGTCGACGACGTGGTCCGCGACGGCCATCACATCCGGGTCGTGCTCGACGACGAGGACGGTGTTGCCGCGGTCGCGCAGCCGCACCAGCAGATCGTTCAGCCTGCCGACGTCGCGCGGATGCAGGCCCACGCTCGGCTCGTCGAGGACGAACGTCAGACCGGTCAGCGAACTGCCCAGTTGCCGGACCAACTTGAGCCGCTGTCCCTCGCCGCCCGACAGCGTGGTGGTCTCCCGGTCCAGGCTGAGGTAGCCGAGACCGATGCCCACCAGGCGTTCCAGCCGCTCGCGGGCGGCCGAAGCCACCGGGCCGGCCACCGGATCGTCGATCGCGGCAAGGACCTTCACCAGGTCGCCGACCTCCATCCGCGCGTAGTCGGCGATGGAGAGTCCGTCGATCCGGGTGGCGAGCGCCGCCGGGTTCAGCCTGGCGCCGTCGCAGGAGGCGCACACCGACTCGGTGGTGAATCGCCGGGTGGATTCGCGGCGCCGCTCGGAAAGTCCCTCCGTGTCGCGGTTCAGGTGGAGCCGGGTGAACCGTTCGACGATCCCCTCGAACCGCATGTCCGCAGAGGTCGACTTCAGGTCGAGCCGTACCGTGAAACCCCCGCCGTGCAGCAGCAGCCGGAGCTCCTCCTCGGTGAAATCCGCGAGCGGCTTGTCGTTGTCGAAGCGTCCCGATCCGGCGTAGAGCTGCCACTCCCAACTGCCCACGGAGAGCCCCGGCAGCAGCAGTGCGCCGTCGTTGAGCGACTTGGTGACGTCCAGGGCCCGGTCGAGGTCCAGGCGGACCGTACGCCCCACGCCGTCGCACTCCGGACACATGCCGGCGGGATCGTTGAACGAATACGCGGTGGCCGGGCCGGCGCTCGGCGTTCCGTGGCGGGAGAACAGCACCCGGATCACCGACCAGATGTCGGTCATGGTGCCGACGGTGGACCTGGCGTTGCCGCCGAGCGGTTTCTGGTCCACCACGATCGCCACGGAGAGGTCGTCGACGGAGTCGACGCGGGGCCGTTCGTACTTCGGCAACCGGTTCCGGACGAAGGAGGTGAAGGTCTCGTTCAGCTGCCGCTGGGACTCGACGGCGACGGTGTCGAAGACGATCGAGGACTTGCCCGATCCGGACACTCCGGTGAAGACGGTGATCCGCCCCTTGGGAAGGGTGAGGGAGACATCGCGCAGGTTGTTCGCGCGGGCCCCGGTGATGACGATGTCGTGGTCCGTGTTGCGATCCATGCGGGCGAAGCTAATCGCGATACCAGACATCTTCTGTCCGGATTGATCGAGTGTTCGGGCTTCCGGCCGGGGCCGGGAAGGGCCCCCGTCTGCGGACGCTCGGAGGTGTCGGCGTACTCGGAGTGCACGCGAACGGGGGCGGGGGACGGGTGGTCCGGACGGTCAGAGCAGATGGTCCGCCGCGCCGGACTTCACCGCCGAGATCAGGGCCCGCAGCGCCTCCACGGAGTCGCTGACGTGGACGGAGGCGTCGGCGGTGGAGCCGATGTAGGCCCGGCCCTCCTCGTCGAGTCCGAAGCGGAAGCAATTGGCGCCCTCGCTGCAGAAGGCGTCGTCCCAGTGGATGTCGGTCATGACTGGTCCTCTCGGAGGTCGTGGGCCATGGATCGGATGACGTCGTACGACTCGCGCACCGGGAGCGCGAGTGCCCTCAGTTGCTCCAGCAGCCCCTGGTATCTGCGCAGTTGCATGTCGGAGTCGAGCAGTGTCGAGCCGTGCGCGGAATCGAGCTGCACGGTGTCGAGCTGAGGTACGGCGGCGCCCGCGTAGGTGAACGACTGCCCGGAGCCGGGGAAGCCGCCGGCGGCGAACGGGACGACCCGGACCGTGATCCGGTCCCGCGCGGACTGGTCGACGATGTGGTCCAGCTGCTCCGCGGCCACCTTCGGGCCGCCGAACCGCATGCGCAGGGCCGCCTCGTGGATCACCGCCTCGTACCGCGGCGGCCGGCTCCGCCGCAGCACCTCCTGGCGGCGCATCCGCAGGGCGAGTCTGGCTCGCCGGTCGGGTCCTGGCAGCCGCGGATTCGCCATGTCGAAGACCGCCCGCGCATGTGCGTCGGTCTGCAGCAGGCCCGGGATGTGCGTGATGGTCGAGGTGATCAACTCGTCCGCGTGGTGTTCGAGTTCCGCGATGTCGAGCAGGCCCGGGGGCAGCAGCCCGCGATGTTCCTCCCACCAGCCTCCGGTCCGTTCCCGGGCCATCGCGGCGAGCTGTTCGACCAGGCCGGTGTCCGGGCAGCCGTAGTTGAAGGCGAGGGTGCGGACCCGTTCGGCGCTGATGCCGAACCGTCCCGATTCGATGTGCGGGATGCGGGTGCGGTCGACACCGAGCAGCGCGGCGGCCTGCCGGACCGTCATCCCCGACTGCTGGCGCAGCTTGCGCAGTTCGGAGCCGAGGCGTTGCTGACGGGCGGTCGGGGTGGTTCTGGGTGGCATGACGGAGGTCCTTCCGCGGGGAGGATCGAACGAAATTACCGGAACCGGGCAAGTGGTAGCACTGTGCTCCGTGCTGCGCTACGGTCAGTAGTACAAATTTCACACGGGGCGACTGCGCCGTTGTGTGATCATCGCTACGATGACCGGAAATGTGAGCATCTTGATGAAGGGCGTACTGCGTTGCCTTCCGGCTCCGGAATCGGCTCCGGAATTGGCTCCGGCTCCGGAATCGGCCGGACCCCGACCGCCGGTGGTGGACAACCTCAGTTACTCGTTCGCACTGCCCGGCGGCGCCTTCTGTGCCGGTCTCGCCCGCGGAACCGTGGGCGACCTCCTCGACCGTCACGGCCTCGCCGAACTCCGGGAGCCCGCCGTCCTCGCCGCCTCCGAACTTGTCGCCTCCGCCTACCGGTTCACGCCGGACCGGGAGATGCTGCTGCGGGTCCACTGGCAGTTCGACGCTCTGCGTGTCGTCCTCTACGACCGGCATCCGACCCACGGCTCGGCCGAGAGGTCCGAGAGATGTCGCGAACGCCGCAGCGAGAGCATGTGGTTGCTCGCTGCCGC
This sequence comes from Streptomyces sp. NPDC056061, assembly GCF_042266885.1. Classification (NCBI taxonomy): domain Bacteria; kingdom Bacillati; phylum Actinomycetota; class Actinomycetes; order Kitasatosporales; family Streptomycetaceae; genus Streptomyces; species Streptomyces sp. NPDC056061. The sequence continues at coordinate 40,783 of NZ_JBHJWQ010000039.1, forward strand.
CGTCGCCACCCACGGCGGGGACTGGGGGCTGGCCCCGGCGCTGACCCCCTCCGGCGGCTGCAAGACATGGGCGTTACTCCACCGCTGAAAGCGCGAACCCGTCTCCGGCCACGTGCCGACCCGGCCCCGCCGTCCCGGTGAGCCGCTCAGAGGGCCGGCGGCCCCCGCCGGGTGGACCGGACGGGCACCGGCGAGCGGGCCGGTCAGCCGTCGCCGAACAGATCGGACAGACTCCGGTCGAGGTCCAGGAACCGGTGCTCGTCGCCGACCGGGACGAGTTCCTGCGCGCGTTCGAGGAACAGCCGCAGCTCCGCCGTCCGCACATGGACCATCGCGACCCCCTCGAAGGCGTGGAACTCCAGGACCGTGCGGTCGTACCCGTACGGCCGGATGCGCACGTCCCCGACACCGGCGGCCCCGTCCACTCCCGCCGCGAGCAGCTCGCGGGAGAACTCCCAGGACACATCGGTGCCCTCCAGCGTCGCCTTCGCCGGGAACGCCATGCGCACGGCGAACGGATCGCTGCGGTCGTACTGCAACGTGGCCGGAAGGGTCTCCATCCGTGGTGCGGACGCGACCATGCGGGCCTGCACGGACTGCTCGATGACGGTGGACACGACCTGCTCCCCTTCTCGGCCGGGCGATGGGATCCGGGCACCGGGCAAGACGACGGAATTCCCCCTTGCGTGCACAGCCGGGCCGCGTGAGTTCGGTCACCGCACGCCACCGCACCGGGTGGCCACCGTTTTCCGCGGCAGGGAACCCTGGACGAGGCGCGGGCCCATCGGCTAGCTTCCGGCGCCATGAGGGCCAGGGGAACGATGAGACGACTGATGTCATGGGGGCTCTGCGCGGCGGCATTGACCGCAGCACTGGCCGCACCGGCCGACGCGGTACCGCCGGACCGCCACCGCCAGGGCGAGCGCCCCGTCTGGACGCTCACCGACACCGGAACCGACGCCCGATTCCGAGGTCTGGCCGCAGTCGACCGTCGCACCGCGTGGGTCGCGGGCACCCGGGGCACGGTGCTGCGCACCACCGACGGCGGGCATCGCTGGCGCGACGTGTCACCGGTCGGCGCGGTGCGGGAGGGGCTGGAGTTCCGCGACATCGAGGCGTTCGACTCCCGGCACGCGGTGGCACTCGCCATCGGCGAGGGCGAGGCGTCCAGGGTGCTGCGCACCGACGACGGGGGAGTGACCTGGACCGAGTCCTTCCGGAACACCGACGCCCGCGCCTTCTACGACTGCCTCGCCTTCTTCGACCGCCGGCACGGGCTGGCGATGAGCGATCCGGTCGATGGGAAGTACCGCATCCTCTCGACCGACGACGGCGGCCGGAACTGGCGGGTGCTGCCCTCCGCGGGGATGCCGGAGGCCCGGGACGGCGAGGCGTCGTTCGCCGCCGGCGGGCAGTGCCTGGTCGCCTCCGGGCCCGGCGACGTCTGGCTGGCGACCGGGGGCGCCGCCACCGCGCGGGTGCTGCATTCCGCGGACCGGGGGCTGAGCTGGAGTGCGGCCGAGTCGTCGATCCCGGCGGGCGACCCGGCACGCGGCGTCTTCGCCCTGGCGTTCCGCGACCGCCGTCACGGCATCGCGGTCGGCGGCGACTACCGCGCCGGTCTGCCGTCGCCGGACTCCGCGGCCGTGACCGGTGACGGGGGCCGCAGCTGGCGCGGCTCGTCCGTCCCGCCGGCGGGATACCGCTCGGGCGTCGCCTGGCTGCCGCACGACCGGTCGGGCGCGCTGGCGGTCGGCCCGACCGGAACGGACCTCAGCCGGGACGGCGGCCGTACCTGGCACACGGTCGACAGGGGGTCGTTCGACACCGTCGCCTGCACCCCGGACGGCGGTTGCTGGGCGGCGGGCGAGACCGGACGCGTGGCACGAACGGAAGCGTGGAACCTGCGGTGAACGCATGCGGCGACCGGACCGGCAGGTCCGGTCGCCGCATGCGTCCCGCTACGGCAACTGCTGGCGGTACGGGGCGAGTTCCTCCGCGGTCTTCGTCGCGATGAACTCCGTGATCCGGTAGGCGCACACGTCCTCCACCGTGAACGGGTCCTGTGCCGTGATCTCCTCGATACGGTCCCGGTCGTCGCCGACCGCGAGGATCACTCCGCCGTCGCGCGGGTTCTTGCGCCCTGACGCGATGAACACCCCGGCGGCGTACTGCCGGTCCAGCCACGCGACATGGGCCTGCAGCAGTGCGTCGACGCGTTCGACGGGGGCGGTGTAGGTCAATTCCAGTACGAACATGATCGCCAGGCTACGGGACGGGCACGGCCGCCCCGGGGGGCGATGCCGCTCCGTCCGAGCCGGTGGATCCGGCATCGGCATGGGGCGCCGGCCTGCGCGGGACAGCTCTTGGACCCCGGGCCGCCGGGACGCCGTCGATCCGCGCCGCCCGCATCGCCGAGGGACCGTCAGTGGACCGGTGGCTCCGCATGAACGATCGGGGCTGGAAGTTCGGCTTATGAAATCCGAGTGTTTTTGTCTGCAATTGCAGTTCATGAATGCATCGATTTCAGGTTTACCTGCCCGGGCAACCTCGTTCAGGTGACTTCCCTGCGGGGCCCTCGGGAGCGGATGGGTGGATCCGTAGGATTCACGTCCAGTGCTGATGCGTCCGTATGGGCGAAGCGCATTCCGGTGCGGTATTTCGAATCGAGGGGAAAATGATGATCTCAAGGACGAGGAGCGTCGCGCACACCTTGGCGGCGGCGCTCGCCATGGCCGTCGCGTTCACCATGGCGGGGCCGGCCGGAACGGCGTCCGCCATCGACCACGTCACCTGCGACCCCGACGCGGGTTTCCTGAAGATCTGGTCGCACAACGGCAGCGGGCGTGACAGCGTGGACTGCTATGCGAACCGCGGGAAGACCGACTTCGGCGGGTGGTGGATCGACCAGATCTCGACGGGGAACAATGATGTGAAGTACTACGATGCCAACGGTGATGTGGTGAAGATTCCCCGGCAGAGCAATATCAAGTATTCGAACGTGCCGAAGGTCACCGCCATCGAAATTCTGTAGGGATTCACCCGGGGCCTTTCACGGACCCGGTGACTGATGCGCGCGCGTGGGACGTGGCGGGGCGATGCGCCGACGCCCTCCCGTCATGGACGCATCGAAGCTCCGGCAGGACTCGGCAGGACTTTCTCAAGTCGCCCCGGCCGCCGGGGCTTCGGTGCGTCGTCGGCCTGTCGCCGCCGGCAGGCCGACGGCCTTCGCGGGCCAGTCATAGACTCGCAGCACTATGACAAGCTTCCAGGTGCCCGCCGACGAGGTTGAGGCCCGAGCCGTACAGGACGCCCTGCGCTCCCGGGTGGTGCTCGACGAACCGGGCCCGCCGCCGGGAACCGGGCGGGTGACCGGGGTCGACGTCGCCTACGACGACGAGCGGGATGTCGTCGTGGCGGCGGCGGTGGTCCTCGACGGTGCGACGTCCGAGGTGGTCGCCGAGGCCACCGCCGTCGGCACGGTCGCCTTCCCGTACGTTCCCGGCCTCCTCGCCTTCCGGGAGATCCCGACCGTGCTGGCGGCGCTGGAATCCCTCCCGGTGGACCCCGGAGTGGTGATCTGCGACGGATACGGGCTGGCGCACCCGCGCCGCTTCGGACTGGCCAGCCACCTCGGGGTGCTGACCGGACTCCCGGTGTTCGGCGTCGCCAAGAATCCGTTCGTCTTCACCTACGAACAGCCGGGGCCCCGCCGGGGGGACCGGTCGCCGCTCCTCGACGGCGAGGAGGAGGTCGGCCGGGCCCTGCGCACCCAGGACGGGGTCAAACCCGTCTTCGTCTCGGTCGGGCACCGGATCGGCCTGGACAACGCCTGCGCCCACACCCTGCTGCTGGCCCGCGACTTCCGTCAGCCGGAGACGACCCGCAGGGCCGACGCGCTCTGCCGACGGGTCCTGCGGGACGCGACGACCCCACCGGTGGACACGTCGCCCGCGCCGTAGGCGCCCCCGACCGTGGGCCGATTGAGTATGCGTACGGATGTCGTTCGTCGATCATGACAGGCAGACTGGTGCGCATGACCGAGCATCGAACGTACACACGACCGGGAACCGTCTACCTCGCCCAGCGCCGGGTCGCGGTGGGGATGACCCTCGGTGTGCTCGCGGGCGCGGTCTGGGCCGTCTCGATGGTCTGCACCCTGGTGGCCTGGGCACTCTGACCCGGCCCTGCGGGTGTCCGGCCCGCCGCCGCGACCGCTCGTGCCGGTCCGGGGCGCCGGGCGGGCCCGGCCGACGCTCTTCCAGGTGTTGCCGCCCGCGGTCGGGCGTGCGCGGCCCGACCCTCCCCGGCGGCCCCGTGCCGGTTCGTGGCCGGTGCCGGCCGCCTTCCGAAGCCGTCCGCCCGCCGCGGTGCGGGGGACGTCGTCGACGGTCCCGATCCGTTGCGGAATCAGCACAGTCCCGCCCTCCGTCCGGCCCTCCGTCAGGGGTGGCCGGGTGCCGGCATGCCGTCCGGGCGGGGCACACGTGGCGGTGTGCGGCCAAAACCGCTTCGTGGGGGACGATCCCGGTGCGGGGTCGAGCGCCTGCCCGGTCCAAAGGCTTGTGCGCGGCGCGGCACATTCTTAGCATCGGCACTGTTACATCAGTTGTGTCATACCGCTGGGGGCTCGATGGCAACGACGGAGCACGGACCGCAGGGCCCGCTGGCGGGCGTGCGGGTGCTGGAGCTGGCGGGCATCGGCCCCGGGCCGTTCGCCGCGATGCTCCTGGCGGACCTCGGCGCCGACGTCGTCCGGGTCGACCGCCCGGGCGGTGCTGGGCTCGGCATCGACCCGGCGTACGACCTCACCAACCGCAACAAGCGGTCCGTGGTCGTCGATCTCAAGGCCGAGGACGGACCGGGCACGGTGCTCGACCTCGCCGAGCGGGCCGACATCCTGATCGAGGGGTACCGGCCGGGGGTCGCGGAGCGCCTGGGGGTCGGCCCGGACACCGCGCTGGCCCGCAACCCGCGACTCGTCTACGGGCGGATGACCGGCTGGGGCCAGGACGGACCGCTCGCCGAACGCGCCGGTCACGACATCGCCTACATCGCCCTCACCGGCACCCTCTCCACGATCGGCGGGCCCGGTGAGCCGCCCACCGTCCCGGCCAACCTGGTCGGCGACTACGCGGGCGGCTCGCTCTACCTCGTCGTCGGCGTCCTCGCCGCCCTCCAACACGCCCGCGTGCCCGGCGGCCGCGGACAGGTCGTGGACGCGGCGATCGTGGACGGCGCCGCCCACCTGGCGACGATGATCCACGCGATGCTGGCGTCGGGCGGCTGGCAGGACCGGCGGGGCTCCAACCTCCTGGACGGCGGCTGCCCGTTCTACGGCACGTACGAGACCGCCGACGGGCAGTACATGGCGGTCGGCCCGCTGGAGCAGCAGTTCTACGACGAGTTCAGCGCCCTCCTCGGTATCGACGACCGGGCCCCGGACCGCTGGGACGTCGCCCGCTGGGACGAACTGCGCGCACACGTCGCCGCACGATTCCGGACCCGCACCCGCGCCGAGTGGACCGAGGTCTTCGAAGGCACCGACGCCTGCGTGGCGCCCGTCCTCTCGCTCCGCGAGGCCCCCGCGCACCCCCACCTCGCCGCCCGTTCCACCTTCGTCGAGCACGGTGGGCTCACCCAGCCCGCCCCCGCGCCCCGGTTCTCCGCCACCCCCGTCGCCGTGCGCAGCGGGCCCGCGCTGCCCGGCGCGGACACCGAGGCCGTTGCCGCCGACTGGGGCGTCGCCGGGCTGGTGCGGGACGCGGACACCCGCCCGTCGTGACGGGCCGCCCCACCCGTCGGAGCCGAACCCGCCCGACCGAACCCCCACCGTCGACCACCGGCCCCAGGAGGCCCGCAGTGCAGCGGCAGATCTTCACCGAAGAACACGACGCGTTCCGCGCGACCGTCCGCACCTTCCTCGACAAGGAGGTCCTGCCGTATTACGAGCAGTGGGAGCGGGACGGCATCGTCTCCCGCGAGGCATGGCTGGCGGCCGGACGGCAGGGACTCCTCGGCCTCGCCGTGCCCGAGGAGTACGGGGGCGGCGGCAACACGGACTTCCGCTACAGCGCCGTGCTCGCCGAGGAGTTCACCCGGGCCGGCACCCCCGGACTCGCGCTCGGACTGCACAACGACATCATCGGCCCCTACCTCACCGGACTCGCCACCGACGAACAGAAGCGGCGCTGGCTGCCCGGGTTCTGCAGCGGCGAGACCATCACCGCCATCGCCATGACCGAACCCGGCGCCGGATCCGACCTCCAGGCCATTCGCACCACCGCCGAGGACCGGGGCGACCACTGGCTGCTCAACGGATCGAAGACGTTCATCTCCAACGGCATCCTGGCCGACCTGGTGGTCGTGGTCGCGAAGACCACCCCGGAGGGCGGGGCCAAGGGCCTCTCGCTGATCGTCGTCGAACGCGGCGCCGAGGGCTTCGAGCGCGGCCGCAACCTCGACAAGATCGGGCAGAAGTCCCAGGACACCGCCGAACTCTTCTTCCACGACGTCCGCGTTCCCAAGGAGAACCTGCTCGGTGAGCGCGACGGCGCCTTCATCCATCTGATGACCAATCTGGCGCAGGAACGGATGGGCATAGCTGTCGCCGGGATCGCCGCCGCCGAGCACCTGCTGGAGATCACCACGCGGTACGTCAAGGAGCGCGAGGCATTCGGCAAGCCGCTCGCCAAGCTCCAGCACATCCGGTTCGAGATCGCCGAGATGGCCACCGAGTGCGCCGTCACCCGCACCTTCCTGGACCGCTGCATCGTCGACCACTCCGACGGCACCCTCGATGCCGTGCACGCCTCGATGGCCAAGTGGTGGGCCACCGAACTCCAGAAGCGCGTGGCCGACCGCTGCCTCCAACTCCACGGCGGATACGGGTACATGTCGGAGTACCCGGTCGCGAAGGCGTTCACCGACGGCCGCATCCAGACCATCTACGGCGGTACCACCGAGATCATGAAGGAGATCATCGGCCGGTCGCTGCTCGCCTGATCCCCTCGAACCATCACCCCGAAAGGCTGCTGACTTGAGCACCGAAGCGTTCGTCTACGACGCGATCCGCACCCCGCGCGGCCGCGGCAAGGCCAATGGGTCCCTGCACGGCACCAAGCCGATCGACCTCGTCGTCGGCCTCATCCACGAGATCCGCAGCCGCTTCCCCGGCCTGGACCCGGCGGCCATCGACGACATCGTCCTCGGTGTGGTCAGCCCGCTCGGCGACCAGGGCTCCGACATCGCCCGCATCGCCGCCATCGCCGCCGGCCTCCCGGACACCGTCGCAGGGGTCCAGGAGAACCGCTTCTGCGCCTCGGGCCTGGAGGCCGTCAACCTCGCCGCCGCCAAGGTCCGCTCGGGCTGGGAGGACCTGGTCCTCGCGGGCGGCGTCGAGTCGATGTCCCGCGTCCCGATGGGGTCCGACGGCGGCGCCTGGGCGATGGACCCGATGACCAGCTTCCAGACCGGCTTCGCCCCGCAGGGCATCGGCGCCGACCTGATCGCCACCATCGAGGGCTTCTCCCGCCGCGACGTCGACGAATTCGCCGCGCTCTCCCAGGAACGCGCCGCCGAGGCGTGGAAGGAAGGCCGCTTCGCCCGCTCCGTCGTCCCCGTCAAGGACCGCAACGGCCTCGTCGTCCTGGACCACGACGAGCACATGCGTCCCGGCACCACCGCCGACACGCTCGCCGCGCTCAAGCCGTCCTTCGCCACGATCGGCGAGATGGGGGGCTTCGACGCCGTCGCGCTGCAGAAGTACCACTGGGTCGAGAAGATCGACCACGTCCACCACGCGGGCAACTCCTCCGGCATCGTGGATGGCGCGGCGCTCGTCGCCATCGGCAACAAGGAGGTCGGCGAACGCCACGGGCTCACGCCCCGCGCCCGGATCGTCTCCGCCGCCGTCTCCGGGTCCGAGCCGACCATCATGCTGACCGGCCCCGCGCCCGCCACCCGCAAGGCGCTCGCCAAGGCCGGACTCGCCATCGGCGACATCGACCTCGTCGAGATCAACGAGGCGTTCGCGGGCGTCGTGCTCCGCTTCGCCAGGGACATGGGCCTCTCCCTCGACAAGATCAACGTCAACGGCGGCGCCATCGCGATGGGCCACCCGCTCGGTGCCACCGGCGCGATGATCCTCGGCACCCTCATCGACGAGCTGGAGCGCCGCGACCTCCGGTACGGCCTCGCCACCCTCTGCGTCGGCGGCGGCATGGGCATCGCCACCGTCGTCGAGCGTCTCTGACCGTCCCCCGGCCACCCGTGAGGGGCCCGCAACAGGTGGCGTGGCATCGCGGGGCCGGAGCACGCGCCCGGCGTCGTCGTCGCGCACCGCGGCTCCGCCACCGGCACGCGATCCACGCACCCCGCCCCGCTCCTCGACCCACGCCGCCCACCGCCGGCCCCTCTCTTACGGAGAAGAAGAGCAATGACCGAGAGCACGACCATCCGCTGGGAACAGGACAACACCGGCATCGTCACCCTGGTGCTGGACGACCCGGACCAGTCCGCCAACACCATGAACCAGGCGTTCAAGGACTCCATCGCCGCCGTCGCCGACCGGGCGGAGGCCGAGAAGGACTCCATCCGCGGCATCGTCTACACCTCCGCGAAGAAGACCTTCTTCGCCGGTGGAGACCTCAAGGACATGATCAGGGTCGGTCCCGAGAACGCCCAGCAGGCATTCGAGACCGGCAACGCCATCAAGAACTCGCTGCGCCGCATCGAGACCCTCGGCAAGCCCGTCGTCGCCGCCATCAACGGCGCGGCGCTCGGCGGCGGTTACGAGATCGCGCTCGCCTCCCACCACCGCATCGCCCTCGACGCCCCCGGGTCCCGGATCGGTCTGCCCGAGGTCACCCTCGGCCTGCTGCCCGCGGGCGGTGGTGTCACGCGCACCGTACGCCTGATGGGCATCGCCGACGCGCTGCTGAAGGTCCTGCTCCAGGGCACCCAGTACACCCCCCGGCGTGCCCTGGAGAACGGCCTGGTCCACGAGGTGGCCGCGACCCGCGAGGAGATGCTCGACAAGGCCCGCGCCTTCATCGACGCCCACCCGGAGTCCTGGCAGCCCTGGGACGTCAAGGGGTACAGGATCCCCGGCGGCACCCCCTCCAACCCGAAGTTCGCCGCGAACCTCCCCGCGTTCCCGGCCAGTCTGAAGAAGCAGATCGCCGGCGCCCCGATGCCTGCCCCGCGCAACATCCTGGCCGCCGCCGTCGAGGGCTCGCAGGTCGACTTCGAGACCGCGCTGACCATCGAGGCCCGCTACTTCACCGAGCTGGTCACCGGCCAGGTGGCGAAGAACATGATCCAGGCCTTCTTCTTCGACCTCCAGGCCGTCAACTCCGGCGCCGGCCGCCCCCGCGGCATCGAGGAGCGCCCGGTCCGCAGGGTCGCCGTGCTCGGTGCCGGGATGATGGGCGCGGGCATCGCGTACTCCTGCGCCCGCGCGGGTATCGACGTCGTCCTCAAGGACGTCTCCGCCGAGGCCGCCGCCAAGGGCAAGGCGTACAGCGAGAAGCTCCTCGACAAGGCGCTGTCCCGGGGCCGTACCACCGAGGCCCGCCGCGAGGAGCTGCTGGGCCGCATCACCCCGACCGCCGACGTCGCCGACCTGGCCGGCTGCGACGCCGTCATCGAGGCCGTCTTCGAGGACACCGCGCTCAAGCACAAGGTGTTCCAGGAGATCCAGGACGTCGTCGCCCCGGACGCCCTGCTGTGCTCCAACACCTCCACTCTGCCCATCACCGTCCTCGCCGAGGGCGTCTCGCGCCCCGCCGACTTCATCGGCCTGCACTTCTTCTCACCGGTGGACAAGATGCCGCTGGTCGAGATCATCAAGGGCGAGCGGACCGGCGACGAGGCGCTGGCCCGTGCCTTCGACCTGGTGCGGCGGATCAGGAAGACCCCGGTCGTCGTCAACGACTCCCGCGGCTTCTTCACCTCGCGCGTCATCGGCCAGTTCATCAACGAGGGCGTCGCCATGGTCGGCGAGGGCGTCGAGCCGGCCTCGATCGAGCAGGCCGCGGCCCAGGCCGGATACCCGGCCAAGGTGCTGTCCCTGATGGACGAGCTGACCCTCACCCTGCCCCGCAAGATCCGCAACGAGACGAGGCGGGCCGTCGAGGCGGCCGGGGGCACCTGGCCCGAACACCCGGCGGACGCGGTCATCGACCGGATGGTCGACGAGTTCGGCCGTACCGGGCGCAGCGGCGGCGGGGGCTTCTACGAGTACGACGAGGAGGGCAGGCGCACCCGTCTGTGGCCCGGTCTGCGCGAGCACTTCGGCAGCACCGGCGGCGGGGCCGCGCGCGGCCGGGACAGCGAGCCGGAATCCGGGGTCCCGTTCGCCGACATGAAGGAGCGGATGCTGTTCTCCGAGGCACTGGACAGCGTCCGCTGCCTGGAGGAGAACGTCCTCACCTCCGTCGCCGACGCCAACATCGGCTCCATCATGGGCATCGGCTTCCCGCCGTGGACCGGCGGCGTGCTCCAGTACATCAACGGCTACGAGGGCGGCCTGCCCGGCTTCGTGGCCCGTGCCCGGGAACTCGCCGAACGGTACGGCGACCGGTTCCTGCCGCCCGCGCTGCTCGTGGAGAAGGCCGAGCGGGGCGAGACGTTCCACGACTGAGGCCGTAGGCCGGCGTGCGGGCCGCGTTCACTCCTCGGTGAACGCGGCCCGCAGCTCGTGCCGCAACGACCGCTGGAACGCGGTCACCAGTGCCTGGAGCACCATCGGCTGCATGTGGGCCGACAGTGACTTCATCGCCGCCACGTGTTCCGGGTCCGGCTCCCGCTCGCGGTACGGGCCCCACACCTCGTCCCGGAACAGCCGGGTGAGCTCCTGCGCGGCGGACCGGGAGTGCTCCAGCAGCACCGTCCGTGCGGCCAGGATCGTCTCGTGCGCGATCGGCACACCGAGCAACTCGACCCCGAGCCGCAGCAGCCCCGGGTCCACCCGGTAGCTGCCCTCGACCGGCTCCGCGCGTTCCAGCACCCCCAGCGCCGCCAGCCGCGCGATGTCCTGTTCGGCAAGGGCCCGGCCCGCCCGCCGTTCCAGCTCCGCCCGGGTGGTGTCCTCCGTCGCGTCCGGCGCCCAGGACGCCACCAGCGCCCGGTGGATCGCCAGGTCCTGCGCGCTGAGGTCCGGCGGCAGTTGTTCCAGGTAGCGTTCGATCGCCGCCAGCGTCATGCCCTGGTGCTGGAGCTCCTCGATGAGCGCGAGCCGGGACAGGTGCTCCGGCCCGTAGTGCCCGACCCGTCGCGGACCGATCGCCGGGGGCGGCAGCAGGCCGCGGGTGCTGTAGAAGCGCACGGTGCGCACGGTGACACCGGCGCGGGCCGCCAGTTCGTCCACGGTGAGCGTCGTCGCGTCCTCGGCCCCGGTCGCCATGTCTGCTCCTTGCGTTCCGGCCCAGCGGCGAACTGCCGCGGCTGCACCCCTCGGACACAACAGTATTGCTGTCTCACCACTGTGGTGAAAGTGCTCGGCGGCATCCGGGCACGGTCCCGCCCGTTCCGTTCCGCCGGTGGCGGGCGGGGGCGACGGCGGGCACCGGTGATACCGGGCCGCACCGCCGGTGGGGGCCCGCCGGGGGATCACGGGACACCCCCTAGGCTGGTGGCATGCCGGAAATCACGTATGTGCAGGGGGACGCCACCGCCCCGCAGGGCAAGGGCGTGAAGGTGATCGCGCACGTCTGCAACGACCTGGGCGGCTGGGGCAAGGGGTTCGTGTTGGCAGTCTCGCGTCGCTGGCCCGAACCGGAGGCGGCCTACCGCCGCTGGCACCGGGAGCGCGCGGGCAACGACTTCGCCCTGGGGGCGACGCAGTTCGTGCAGGTGAGCCCGCACGTCTGGGTGGCGAACATGGTGGGCCAGCGCGGGATGCGCAGGGGCAGCAAGGGAGTACCGGTGCGCTACGAGGCGATCGACACGGCCCTGGCGGCCGTGGCCGACCGGGCCGAGGCGCTGGGAGCCTCCGTCCACATGCCGCGGATCGGTTGCGGACTGGCGGGCGGCACATGGGACAGGATCGAGCCGCTGATAGAGAAGCGCCTGGCCGGCCGCGGCATAGCGGTGACGGTGTACGACTACGCGTAGGTCGTGTCCTGCGGGCCTGCGAGCGGGGCGCCGTGCAGCGGCCGGCCCCTAGGGTGTGACGGAACCGGCGCGACGGGAGGGCCGATGGCGGCACGGGGCACGAACGAGACGCTGCTGGCCCGGGCGCTCAGCGAGACACCGGCGGCGGACGCGCTGAACGAGCAGATCCTCGACGCCGCACGCGAACAGTTCATGACCTTCGGCCTGCGCCGGTCGACCGTGGACGACGTCGCCAAGCGCGCCAAGGTCTCACGGGTCACCGTGTACCGGCGGATCGGCAACAAGGACAGCCTGGTCTCGGCCTGTCTGTTGCGGGAATACCGGCGCTTCGTCGTGGAAGTGGACGACGCGGTGGCTGCACTGCCCACGACGGAGGATCGGCTCGTCGAGGGTTTCGCGACAGTCCTCGGGCACATTCGCGAACACCCGCTCATCGGCGGCCTGCTGCGACTCGAACCCGAGACGATGCTTCCCTTCCTGACGCTGGAGAGCGGCCCCGCCCTCCTCGCCATCCGTGAGTACCTTGCCGACCGGCTCCGTCACGCCCGGCGCGCGGAGGGCCGGCCGGTGAGCGATCCGACGCCGGTCGCCGAGCTGATGGTGCGGATCACGGTCTCCTTCCTGCTCAATCCCGTCAGCTGTTTCGAGCTCGACGACGACGCGCAGTTGCGGGAGTTCGCACGTCGCTATCTGGTGCCGCTGCTCGCGGCGGGGGAGTAGCCCCTTTCGGCCCCGACCGCAGCCGGAACCCGCCGATCACACGGTGCTCCGTCCCCGGGCCCGGCAGGCGGGCGAGGGGCGGACCGGCCGGGTCGTCCGCCGACGAGCCCGCTCACGGTGCGGGCGGCGATGCGAGAAGCATCGGCCAGTCGTCGTCGCGGCCGAGCACGTCGTCGAGCTCCTGGTCCGGGCCCGCGACGAACACGACGGTCGCGGAATCCGCCCGCGCGAACACCTCCGGGTCCACCGTCGTCTCCGCCCGCAGCACCAGCGCCGCCTCCGGATCGACCGCCGAGCGGCCGGGGAAGGCCGCGGTGTCCACCCCGTTCCGTTCCAGCACGACCGGGTACACGGCGATGTCGACCACCAGGCGGTCGTGGGCGAGGGTGTGCTCGCCCCAGCCATCGGTCTGCGACAGGAAGAACACGCCGTCGCCCTCGTAGCAGCAGTTGCCGAGCCGGGCGACGGCGCGTTCGCCCGGCGATCCCCCGGGGTCGACGACGAGCGTCACGACGGGCACGTCCGGCTCGTCGGGGTCGATGCCGGTACGTACATGGAGCCGGGTCACGGCAGCCTCCGGTGACAGGGAGAGGGGTACCTGAGGGGGAACGGCCGACGGTCGCCGGTCAGGACGCTCGCCCCGCCTCCCCGAGCCACATGCTGACAGACCCCCGGCACGCCCCCGGTGCCCGGGTCAGCGGGCGCCGGGGGCGTGGTGCCCCTCCCGCTCGTCGGGCAGGGGCTCCAGGGGGCGGCCGCGCGCCCAGTGCGGACCGAGGTCGTCGAGCCGCCAGCCGAACGGGTACGAACGGGGCTGCGGGCGCGAGGGCAGCCAGTCCGGCCGGGCCGGCAGGCTGCGTACGCACCGCGCGCGCAGCCGCAGGGCCCCCGCGGCAGACCGCCGTGCCCAGCGCGGCTGCGGCCGGAAGCCGAGCGCCCCGAGCAGGGGCTCGTCCAGCACGGCGAGCGAGAACCGCGCCACCAGCGGACGCAGCGGACGCGGATACCAGTTCGCCATGATCCGGAACGTGGCGTTAGCGACCCGTCGGTTGGCAGGGTCGTACGCGAACATCCGGGCCTCGTACGCGTCGAGGAGCCGCTCGAACTCCTCGTAGGTGTCGGGAGCCCCCTCGATGCCCATCATCGCCGCCGTCCTCCGGCCCACCTCCACCAGCGCCCGGACCTCCTGCGTGCACAGCGGACGCCAGCCGAACCGGTCGATCCAGCGCTTCGGGCCGACGACCGTGGTCGCGAGGACGTAGAGGAAGTCCTCGTTCGGGATGCGGTACTTCCCGTGGATCCGGTTGAGATGACGGGCCGCGGCCCGTCCCCGCTCCGAGTCGAAGCCGTCCGCCACCATCTCGTACCCGAGGAGCACCGTGTCGTCGTACCGCTTCTGGCCGGAGCGCTCGAACTCCTGGGTGCGATCGAGAAGTACGGAGATCCGGGGGACGCCGTAGTCGCGGAGGAACGCCACGCCCACACCCTGCCGGTAGTCCCAGGGGAACTCGTACTGAGAGATCAGCCGGAGGATCTCGGCGCAATCGCGTACGGGATCCATCCGGCGGATCTCGTGCAGACGGCTGTACCGGCCCATGGTGCGCCCTCCTGTCCGTGTGCCGGGCCCGTGCGGGTCCGGTCCCTCTCGGTCCTCCTCGCCGCCCCGAACCCCTTGTGCGCACCGGATCTGACGGGGCGTCGAATCAAAAGAGTCAAAGATACAAATACTATTGACTTGTTTCATGGATCGCGTCAACAGTGGCGGCGGGCGGCGGGCGGCGGGCGGCGGGCGGCGGGCGGCGGGCGGCGGGCGGCGGGCGGCGGG